>NZ_FRBF01000017.1 GCF_900142545.1 Fibrobacter sp. UWT2
GTCATATTTTAGAAAACCTTGCAATATTTTCACAGGGTAGAAATCAGTTTTTCCCAATAGTTATGCGGGCTGGGCGGGATTTTAAGGGACGACTAAATACGGCGAAATTTGACTAAAAAAGCAGTTTTTCTAAAAAGCTTGTTTTTGGAACAAAGTAATTTTTTGTGACAAAAATGAGACAAAACTGAGAAAAAAGTTTGACAAAAATGCAAAAAAATTTGACAAACCTATTGCTTTTCGAAAAAAATAGTTGTATATTAGGGACATAAACCGGTTGAACGCCCACCAACGGGCCAGAGACCAAACAAGTGTGTAACAAACAACAAGGAGTACACTATGAAAAAGCAAGGTTTTACACTCATTGAATTGATGGTCGTGATCGTGATCATGGGCATCTTGGCCGCCGTCGCAGTGCCGAAACTGTTCGGCATGATCGCTAAGTCCAAGGCTTCCGAAATCGGCCCGGCTGCTGGCGAATACATCAAGCTCCAGGACGCATACGTGTCTGAAACTGGATTGTACGTCGGTACGTGGAGCACTATCGGTTATACGATGAACGGTGAAACGCCGGCCTTCAAATATGAAGACGTGCTTTCTGTTCCTCAGAATAAGGTGTCTACCGACATCCCCACCACTGCTGGCAAGGCATGGAAAGCTACTGCTAAGGTGGGCTTGAACGAATGCGATAAAGGCTCCACATGGGTTCTTTACCTGAGTACTGGTGCTAATGGAAATGGCCTTACTTGGGGTGCTGGTGTCAAGGACGCAACCTCTGGTGAAGCTGCTGTGCTTGATATGGATGATGCCTGCTCTGTGCTGACCCCGCAGTTCGTCAACTTCCGCACTCAGTCTGGTTCCTAATTAATTCATTTTTAATGAAAAAAAAAGACTTGCCTTTGGGCAAGTCTTTTTTGTATAACTCTCAAAATTATGCCTAGTTAGGAATGAAAATATGTATATTCAAGCCAAATCCAAGAATAATTGTTGAGAGAGTCCTTTAAAATGTTTCCCCCCTTGATTTCTATAATCGTTCCGATTCATAATGCTGCGTTGACGCTTACTAAATGCGTGAACAGCCTGACTTCGCAGACATTTAAGAATATAGAGGTCTTGTTAATTAATAACGGTTCCACGGATGACAGTTGGTCGGCGTGCTTGGAACTAGCTTCTAAAGATTCCCGTGTTAAAGCAATAGGCCTTTCTGAAAAAGGAGTTTCTTCGGCGCGTAATCGAGGAATTCAGGAATCAATCGGTGATTATGTGATGTTTGTGGATGCCGATGATTGGGTAGACAACAATGTTTGCGAATTATTTGTCAATGAAAATCGACTTCATAATTATGATCTTTTTTGCTTTTCCGCACAATATCACAAAGAAAATAGTTCGTTAAAATCTTTTTTATTTGCGCAGAATGTTCAATTATTATCCGAAAACCAAAAAGAAGAATTACAAATAAAAGTCTTTGCTCCTGAAGCTCCTTGTTTTAATTACAAGACTAATACGCGGTTTTTGGGAAGTGCGTGGGGAAAAATTTATAAGAAGGATGTTTTAATAAAGCACGACCTCCACTTTTCCTCAGAAACGATTATCAGTGAAGATGTTTTGTTTAATACACTAGCGTTGGATCATTTTGATCGAATTGGCTATTCAAGAAATTGTTTTTATCATTATGAACAACAAACTAATTCCGCGCAAAGCCGTTATAGGCCAGATAGTGAAAAATATTTTGATTTTGTCATTACCCAAATTCGGCAGTGGCTAGAGCAAACAAAAAAAAACAGACGCTTTGTTGATGCGGCAAATTGTTTATTTGTCCATTATCTGTTCGGGATTCTAAAAGAAGATTTAGTTCACAGGGATAACGGATATACTCTTACGCAACGTTGCGAAGCTTTAGAAAAGTTATTGAAAAAAGAAAACTTCCAAACATTGTTGCAAAACGTCAATAAGGATTATTTTTCTACGTCCGAAAAAATATTGATGTTGCTAATGAAAATGAAATTATATAAGTTAATAATAGTTCTTTTGCAGGTCTATTTGAGATAGTATACAAACTAATGCCTATAACATCTTGTGTCATATTGAATTACAATGATGCGTCCACAACAATGAAATTGGTGGAGCATATAAAGGCGTATACTCTTTTAGATTTTATTGTAGTTGTCGACAATTGTTCAACCGATGATTCTTGGAATCTGTTGCAGAATTGTAAAAGTGATAAACTTCATGTTGTTAAATCGCCTAGAAATGGCGGCTATGGTGCTGGGAACAACTTAGGATTGCACTATTCGTCGGAGGTTTTAAAAGCCGATTATTCAATTATTGCAAATCCTGATGTGCTTTTTAGTGAAGATTGTATTCGCAAATTTCTCCAGACTTTTCAAAACGATTCTTCCGTTGCAGTCGTTTCTGCTAAGCAATCTAATTCAGCAGATTGTGCTTGGAAAAATTGCGGTATAATACGACATGTGCTTGCGACAAGTTTATTCTTTGAGCTTTTGCTTAAAATACGTTCTTATTCTGCAGAGTATTTTAAAGAGAAAACCTCAGTTCCTGTATTTGCAGTCCCAGGATCCTTGTTGATGGTTGACTTGAAGAAAATGCTTGAATACGGTATGTATGATGAAGATTTCTTTCTCTACTACGAAGAATTTGTTCTGGCGCATAAGTTTGCGAATGCCGGATTGAAGACCATTTTGAGACGTGATTGTTCGTACATTCACAATCATCACGTCAGTATTTCTAAAACATATAATCGTTGGTCTATGCAACATGCGATTCTGTTGAAAAGTGCAGAACTCTTCTTGCGAAAATACAAAAAGGCTAATGCGTTGCAAATGGCTTTGGCAAAGCTGTGGTTCACGTATACAAAATTGGAATTTTGGATATATGACATCTATAAAATCATGAGGTTTAAAATATGAAAAAAGTTCTTTTTATTACTCATGATGACATGGCTGGTGGGTCTGCCAAAAGTTTACTTTCGCAAATAGAATACCTAAGAAATTCTAGAAACATTGATCCAATTGTTGTTACATGGAAAAATAATTCGTTGACCTCTTGTTTGACGGAAAAAGGAATTCAGTGCTATGCGGTGAAATATGATTTTACATCTGTATGGACACAAAATACTTTTTTCCACATGATTAAAAGGCCGTATTATAGACTGTTCTACAATCATATTGCCTATAAATTATTAAAAAACAAAATTGATTTTTCGTCAATATCCCTAATCGTTTCTAATTCTAGTGTTATTGATTTTGGAGCCTATTTACATCGAAAACTGCAGATCCCGCATGTATGGTATTTGCGAGAATTCGGAGATTTAGACTTCAACATTCTGCCATACATCAAAAATTTTCCGCATTATATTGAGGGAAACTCCGATGCTATAATTGCCGTTTCTAATGCCGTTGCACAACATTGGATGGAACGTGGAATTGTAAAGGGCATTGAAGTAATCTATGATGGCGTGGTTGATAAGCATCATTCTCAACCAAGTTCTACTAAAGATTCAATAGTTAAAATTGTAATGTGTGGGCGGCTGAGTCCCGCTAAGGGACAGTTTTTAGCATTGCAAGCATTATTATGTCTCCCCCAAAATGTCTTGGAGCAAATTCATTTAGATTTTTTTGGAGATGGCGAATCTGAAAATGGTTTGCGAAAATTGGTGAAAATTAAAAATCTAGAAAGATTCGTTTCTTTTAAAGGTTTTTCTTCTAATCTTGAGGTTGAATTAGACAACTATGAAATTGGTCTAAATCTAAGTAAAGCTGAAGCTTTTGGACGCACGACCGTAGAATATATGAATCATGCTCTTTTTGTTATTGGGACAAATTCCGGGGGAACTCCAGAATTGTTACAAAATGGTAAATATGGAATTCTCATACCCCCAAATAATCCGGAACAATTGGCTCAAGCAATTACCAATTACTGCTTGTCTCGAGACGAACTCAAAACGAAAGCAGCGCTTTCTCAGGGCTATTCAGAAGACTTATTTTCTATTTCAAAGAATGCCGAACAGGCCTATCTGTTTTATGAAAAATACATGCTGTAAGGTCTTGCTGTCGTATTTGAAAACTAGTTGTTTAAAAAAGCCGTTCGTGACTTAGAAATAGTCTTGTTTGTTTTTATTTGCTTGTATTTAAGTAGAAGATCTTTAATGTATTTGACAAATGAAAAAGACCTCTCCCTAAATAGATATTTTACACAATCGCATGCAAAGCCATAAACGGCAAATAAATCAGATCTTTCAAAGTCGCTTAGAAATACAAGAGTTCTAACGAATGATAGATACAATTTCTTTTCAGGAGGATCAATTCGGTTCTCCCGGTCGTGTATTGCTATTGCACTAGGAACAATCCCTATTTTAAATTCTTTGAATCTTGCTCTATCGCAATAGTTGTCGTCTTCGCCATAATGATGGAAAGTTGGCGAAAATCCTCCGACTTCAAGAAGACATTTCCTGCTAATCAACCAATGGGCTGCCATAACATTATTAACGGATATGATTTCGCCAGAGTGATTGGATCTTGAAAAAATTAGATTAAAGTCGGAATCTAAATGGGCGCAATTAGCCTGGAATTGCATTGGTGAAAGAATTCCAAATTCAGGATGACGCTCGCATTCGTTGATAAGTGTGGGTACTGTGTTTGGTTGGATCCAGGCGTCTTGATTGAGAAGATATACATATGAATAATTGTGGTCTATTGCGTATTGTAGGCCGATGTTATTTGCTGCGCCGAATCCGAGATTTTTTTTGTTTTGGATAATTTTAAGGTCTGCATAATTCTCTTTTATGTGTTCTACAGTTTTGTCGGACGATGCGTTGTCAATAATGAATAAATCTAAAGGGTGTTTGGAGCTGTATACACTTTGAATGCATTGATCAATCCACTGCATGGCGTTATATGTTACAACGATGACAAGAGCCTTATCTTTCATAATTTGCCGTAGAATTTAAAGAACAATTCTGTTGTATTCATCAACAATATAGCGAATATTTTTTTCAATGCAATATTTTTCTAATGCAATGCTTTGTGCACTTTGGCCCATTTGCGACATTTCAATCCTGTTGTAAAAACAGTATGAAATTTTGTCAGCTAATGATTGAATGTCAAAATCTTTGTAAAGTAAGCCTGTTTTCCCGTTTTCAATAAGTTCCTGTATAGCGGTATCTCCGTTTCCGATAACGCATAAGCCAGAAAGCATATATTCTACAGTAACACGAGAAAAACCTTCGGTGTGTGACGGCTGGACGCCTATGTCATAATTGGGAAGTGTTTTGAAAACATTGCAACAAAAGTCCTTAAAAGAAACTATATGATTAATTGATTTTTTACAAGCTATAGCTTTTAATTCTTGTAAAAATCCATCGGCATTTGCCCCATAAAAATCAATAAAAATACTTTTTTTTACTTGTGCAGGTAACAAAGCGATGGCTTCAAGTAGAACGTCTTGGCCTTTTATGCGGGAATAATTGCCAACACAAACTAACCGTAATTCTTTAGAATCATTAAATTGAGTGGCTCCAATTTTATCTATACTCGATCTATATACCCCATCATAAATTGTTTTTATTTTGCCACATTTGGTTTTACTTTTTAAAAAAGCATTTAATTGATTAGATACGGTTATAATTTGAGAAGAATTCTGTGCAATATATTTTGGAAGATTGATAATAATTGGTTTTTGCAGTTGATTAAACGCCAGAAAATCCCGAATATGCCAAATATGGGGAATATGAAGTTTTTTGTATAAATAGGCTCCAAAATCTATAGTAGACGAATTTGAATGGATCAAATTTAATGATTTAAAATCAATTTTTTTCGCCATTTTTTTGTATGCATAAAAATTTAAAAACGGACGGCAAAGAATAGCAATAATCCATCCGATAATGCCCATACCGAAACTGCACGTTCTAGCGTAATGTACCGCATAATTTTCAACGGATATACTGTCACATTCTTTATTTAAGCTGCTGTGGGACGGAGTTATTACAATGGGTTCAAATTTGCTATTCTTTTTAAGCTCTTGAATTAACTCTATGGCGCATTTCCCGGAGCCAGATGTTAAATCAGCTTCAACAATATAAAGGATTTTTTTCCGCATATTTGCCGTTACATCATACAATAAGTTTTTCTAAGCTATGCTACTATACAGGGAAAAATATTCTTTTAGCAATAATCCCTACTTTTTGTACCATAGCCGTCTTTATCCATAATAATTATTATTATTTATAAATATACAATGTGTAGAGGAAAAATGAAGTATTTATATGTCCTAGTTGGCTCAAAAAAAGGGTTTTATTGTGAGCAGACATTGGTGTCTATGGCTTCATTGAAAAATGTCCAGCCGGATGCCTTTGTGACATTGTTGGTTGATTGTCAAACGGATAAAGATTTCCTATCGGATTTAGAACGGATAAAAAAGTATGTAAATGAATATATCATTGTTCCCGTAGAGGATTGTGTTCCTCCTATAGCCAAATCTCGTTACATAAAGACGTCTATGAGAAAATATGTAAAAGGCGATTTTTTATACATAGATGCTGATACGGTTTGGAATACTCCTGTTAGTGAGTCTGATTTTACGCATGATGTAATGGGTGTCTTAGACGGGCACTGCTTGTTAGCGACGCATCCCTTAAAAAAGGAAATAGAAGCAGATTTCAAGAGGGTGAATTGCGATCCTGGTGTAGAACGATATGTGAATGGGGGTGTTCTTTTTTCAAAAGATTCTAGTATTTCGAGAGCTTTTTTTGACTTATGGCATAAAAAATGGCTGCAGACGTCGGAAACGGGATGCTTTATTGATATGCCTTCGCTGAATGTTGCTTTTAAAGAGGTGTATGGAAATGATGTTCCTCTGCTTCCAGGTGTATATAATTGTCAAATTAGCCGATCTTGGAAATATTTTGTAAAAGCGAAATTGATCCATTTCTTTACAGGGTGGATGACTGAATGTGGAGATAAAGCATACGCTTTTCAACGAAAAGCGTTTTGGGAATTTGTTCGAACAAATGGCTTAGATGATTCTGTTGTAGATATGTTGAAGAATCCTTTAAGTGCATTTGCAATTCCAATAGAAATTTGCGATGGAGTGGATCTTGAGTTGCGAAAGACTGCTACTTATGGTTTACTTCGGGATATGTTTGAACGCAAAATTTATGGAAAGAGAAGTCGTTTTGATTTAGTTGAAAAAATTGTCGGAAAATTGAGTGCTATCTTCGATGGAGGGTGATTAGATCTCCGAATTTTTTGTCCCATTCTGGTGGGTTGAATTTTTCAAAGCCTGCACCCGGGTAAAAAGTTAGCTCGCCTACATAGATTTTATTGTTAAATTCATAAAAATCTACTCGAAGAAATTGAAATTGATGTGCAACTGTTTCACTAATTTCAATCATTTTTTCAAAAAAAACGGGTTTTGCCAAAGCGTTCGTTTCTTTTGGATATAGTTTTGTAAAATTTAATGGGTGCCATTTTCGGTCAAAGAATGTGACGTGCAGCCCTTCTTTTGAAAAACGCTTGCTGCATACAAAGCAATTCTTTACTTTGCCATTGAATATTTGAAATTTGTAATCATTCAAATTTGTTGATTCTAAATATTTTTCGGCAATGATTCGTGGCTTAACATTTTTATAGGGCCATTCTCTAGATGGATAATAGTAGTTAATGGATAAATGTTTATAAAGTTTCTTTTTCGCAGAAGTAAAGTCGAATGTTGTTTTGTCCTTACATATAATGACGCTTCCTGAATCATGTGTACATTTCAATACAAATTGCTGGGGCAACTTTTCTAAATCAATGTCATCGACTTTGTCCCATACTCCGAGTAGTGGGATTAGATAATCTTCACCTATCGTTTCAGCTATGTATTTTCGGGCTTCGTATTTGTCAACAAGTTTTGTATATAGAGGGTTTCGGTCGTAAATTTTTAGCCATTGAAGTTTTTCATTAAATGTTTGAGGATTTGCCCAGTTCATCCAATAACCCATTTTACTTCGGAACATTAATGAAAGGTACCATTTGTCCGGCATCCACTTTAATCGACCCTTCCATGCCCAAGTGTCGAAGATATTTAGGGGGCGCTTGATATAAAGACGCAATTGGTTTATGTACAAGAAAAATGTCGCTTTGAAATTTGTCATTTTAGTATTGCTCTGAAAAAAATATATATTGGATTATAGAAAATAAAGAGGAAAAATAATGCTTGATAATCCATTGATTTCAATAATAATGCCTGTTTATAACGCAAAACGGTTTCTTGAAAGTGCGATTGAAAGTATTTTATCTCAAAGTCTTGAAAATTTTGAATTAATTTTGATTGATGACGGCTCTTTTGATGGTAGTGCGTCTATTTGCGATGATTTCGCCAAGCGAGATTCCCGTATCATTCTTGTGCATCAAAAAAACATGGGGACATCGTTTGCTCGAAATGTTGGGTTGAAAATGGCGAAAGGAAAATATGTTGCCTTTTGTGATCATGACGATGAATTCTCTCCAGAAATGCTAAAATCAAATTATGAAATAGCTGAAGAATATAAAGCAGATGTCGTGTGCTGTTCTGTAAAAATATTTTATCCTCGAGACGAGGGAACTTTCATTCATACTTTATCTCAGCCAACCAAGGTTTACGGTCTAAACTCTCGTTCAGAACTCGTTATAGATTTAAAGTACAATAATAACACTTTGTTTGGCTACGTATGGAACCATTTATATCGTAGAGATGTAATTGAAAATTTAAAATTCGATGTAAGATTTAGGCATGGTCACGAAGATCAGGTTTTTAATTTATGTACGATTAATCACTTAAAGGGAAATTTTGTTTTTAATGAATCTACTTTCTACAAACATTATAGTCGACTAAATTCATCTAGTAAAACATTTGATAAAGAAATCAACAAAACTATTCAAGAAGATCTTATCCTTTTTGATTATGAGTATAATTTTGCAATCAAATACGGAAATTGTCATCAAGTGAATGGAGGGCACGTTTTGGCATCTCATTTGTACGCATTGCATTATCGTAGCTGTTTTAGATATCAACGAGAATTCAAGGCTGTTAGAAAGTGTGATTATATAAGTAAATACCCTCTTCCGCTGACAATGGCTGAAAAAATATTGTTGTTTAGTTTTAGAAAAGTATATCCGCTATTTAAGGTGTTGTGTGGGATGAATTGGGCTCGTTATATCCCTGGTAAAAAAGAAATGATATTGTCGTCAAACGGAAGTGATTTCTGGGAAAGTCCGTTATGTAGTTTTTTTTGGAATCTTTATGCTTCAAGCCGAGGCCGTTGGTTATTTAGTATATGCAATACGATCGTTCGGATTGTATTGATTCCTTTTAATATTTTGAGATAAGTTGACATAGTTTTAACCATTTGCAGTGAAAAAGTGATCTTTTTATTGATCCTTCTTCGTCAAAAGGATTTCCAAAATGATTAGATCCTTGGTGTATGGTGAAATCTAACTCACTTAGATCGGTTGTGTAACACTTGACATTTCTTTCAGCAATATCAAATTTAATTTTATAATCGCCTGCGGCCAAGGTGAATGCGGGAATTTCAAATTCAATGTGGTAGCTTCCTGGCTTAAGAGAGCTTTCTTGAGAATCTTCGTTGTAATCACATCTAGCAATTGGCGTCCCAAAATTGTTGCAAATGTTAAAGCCGGCAACAAGGGATCCGATGTTTCTTTTTATGGTAAAATCTGCTTCAATTATTATTATTGAATCTACAAAAAAATTTTGATTGTGATTTTTATTTCGAATGCATGCTTTATTTAAATATAAGACTTTGGGGTCCCCGTCAGTTCCGTTAAATTCGGAACAATAATTATTTTGACTTAGGTAAAGTTCTATAGCTTGATTTGTGTTCCCTTGATATTTTATTTGCCCTGAATCCAATGCAATCCCTTTTGTGCATAGACGTTGAATGCTGTCCATATTGTGGCTCACGAACAGCACCGTTCTGCCTTCGCCGCGGCTTACGTCCTGTATCTTGCCGATGGCCTTCTTCTGGAATTCGGCGTCGCCCACGGCAAGCACTTCGTCCACCACGAGGATTTCGGGTTCCAGGTGAGCTGCGATGGCGAACCCGAGGCGCACGGTCATGCCGCTGCTGTAGCGTTTCACGGGGGTGTCCAGGTAGCGTTCGCATCCGCTGAAGTCCACGATTTCGTCGAGTTTGCGGGTAATCTCGGCGCGGCTCATGCCCATGATGGCGCCGTTCATGTAGATGTTCTCGCGACCGGTCATTTCCGGGTGGAATCCTGTGCCCACTTCGAGGAGGCTCGCGATGCGGCCCCGTGCGCGGATGGTGCCGGTGGTGGGGGCAGTCACGCGGCTCAGTAGCTTGAGAAGCGTACTCTTACCGGCTCCGTTCCTGCCGATGATTCCCACGACGTCGCCCTGTTCCACTTTAAAATTGATGTCTTTCAGGGCCCACACGTATTCGCTGTCGCCCTTGTGTGCGCGATCGTTGACTTCGCCCACCTTGAGATAGGGGTCCTCGCGGCGCAGCACCTTGGTCTGCCAGAACCTGTTCAGGTCGTGGCTGAGCGTCCCGGTGCTCACTAGCCCCAAACGGTACTGCTTGCTGATGTTTTCAAACTCGATCGCGGTCATATAAAGGAATATAATAAAAAAGCAGGTGCTGTTTATTTCTTTTTTTGAAGTAAAATGCTCTCGTATATCAGATGACTGGACATTTTATTTATTTCTTTGTTCAGAGAATCAAGCCCAATGCTTTCGACAAGTGTTTTTTGACTGCTAAAAAGGTCTGTGCCGAATCCGAGTCTGTCCCCATTGATATTGAAATCCATTGTGCTGAGGATAGTTGGAAACATATCTATGTCAGAAAAGAGTCGTACTTCATTTGAGGTAGGAGCCTTTGGAGAATTTATAAAAATATTGATCCATTTTCTGTTTTTGAATCCTTTTACTAAACGGGTTCCCATGAAAAGGTGGTCTCCAAAGATTATGATAGATGTATTTTCATAAAAAGGTTTAGCCTTTATTGAAACCAGAAATTTGCTGAGTTCTCTTGATGCGCAACGTACGGATGCTTTAAGGAGCTCATCTTCGTTCTTTTCGTCGAGACTTTTTATACAGTTGGGGTCATAAAATCCGTGGGGCGAATGGGTGTCTATAGTGAAAAATGTTAGTGTGAAAGGTTCTGATATCGTATCAAGAATTTGATTGGCTGCCTTAAAAACGTCTTTATCATGAACAGATTTAAACAATTTGCTTTTTGTAAGATTTGTTGTATCTAAGTTTAGCCTTTGTATTAAATCGTCGGGACCGTAAACTTCATTTATTTTTTGATCTGTCATAAAATTTCGAAAGCCATTGTAAAAACCAGAATTCCCTTGAATGAATATCTGCTTGTAGCCATTATTGTTAAGAATTTTATAAAGGCTTTTGTAATGGTGTAATATGGGGGTCTTTTTATAGTTGGCGATATCGGGAATTCCTAAAGAACGCGTAATCATTGCCCCAAATGTAGAGCTAGAACCGATTGCGTCGAACCCGCCACCGATGTTTTTTTTGATTCTACCAAAGCTTAGATTTTGTTGCGCTAATTCTGTAATTTCAGGAATAAGATTGATGTCTTGGTTGCCACCGTGTTCTTTGTCAGAGAATGTTGTCTCGAGAGATTCTAAATATATTAGAATTAAGTTTTTTTTCTGTTCGGGTGCTGTAATTTTGACGGAGTCGGGGTTGACATAGTTTTCTGCAAAGAACTTTGAGTAGATTGCGTTTTTTTCGGGTTCATTGTTTATGATGTGTATGTAATCGGATGTTGGAATGACGCTGATAAAGAGAACTATAGTGGCTGCAAAGTATGTTCCTATGACGAACAGCCTTGTCTTTGTGCGGTTTAAAACTGTATATAAGAAAATGGTTAGGATTGCCGTTATGATTAGTGCCTGAGGGATAGTCGTGGTCAGGTACAATTTGACCATGCCGTAGGCGAAGTCGTCAAATGGCTCCTGCAGGGTAAGGAAAACAGTGTTTGCATCCCTAAGAGGAAAAGTGTTTAACGCCCAATAAATTCCAGCTCTTAGATGAACTGCTAAAAAAAGTAGAACGGTTATGAGTAGAATGTGGGATGGTTTAAAATAGTTTTCTTTCTTATATGTTTGGGTGTACCAATTTAAAGCAATAAGGACAAAAAAGGATAGTATGAATGTTGGCGAAATGGCTAATGGCTCTATCTCAAAAAAATAGTGTTCTGCAATAAAAAAGAGGCTCACTACTATTGTGACTATTTTTGCCGGCAGAATGATTATGTTCTTCATCTTGCTTTTTTGCATGTTATGTAATAAAGATTAAAAAATGGCTAATAATGTGTTCAAAGTTGCGGTGTAATTACACTGTATCCATGAAGGTGCGCTGGATCTTGTTGAAGACGATTACGCCGAGTGCTAAGATGAAGGCGGCGAAGCCGGCGGTGTAGCCGAGGGCGGCCCAGCTGAATTCTCCTACGCCAAGCATACCGAACTTGAATGTTTCCATGATGCTGGTGAGTGGGTTCGCCTGCATCATCATTTTCAGGCGCGGGTCTTCGATGGTGCTGAGTGGGTAAATCACTGGCGTTGCATACATCCAGAGTTGCACGATAAACGTAAGTAAGAAAGTCAGATCGCGGTATTTGGTGGTGAGGCTGCTGAACAGCACGCCGAATCCGAGTGCGAGTGCCGCGATTAGCACAATAAGGATTGGCGTGAGTAGCAGGTAAATATTCGGGTGCACCGGGGCGTCAGTAAAAATCAGGTAGTACGCAAATACAATCAGGAATAGTCCCATCTGGATGCTGAGTCGCACCAGGTTGCTTGTGACGGTTGCGAGGGGCACGACGAGTCGCGGAAAGTACACCTTGCCGAACATGTTCGCGTTTTCGATGAACGTTTTACTGGTCTGGTTCAGGCATTCCGAAAAATAGGTCCACAGGCAAATGCCCGCGAGGTAAAAGAGCGGTTGCGGGAGTCCGTCGGTACTGATTTTGGCGATGCCGCCGAATACGACCATGAACATGATGGTGGTCATGATGGGCTGGATAAAGAACCACAGCGGACCGAGAATGGTCTGCTTGTACCAGGTGACAATGTCGCGCTTCACGAACATACGGTACAAATCGCGGTACTGCCAAAGTTCATCGAAGTTTACCGAGAGTAGGCTTGCTTTGGGTTTAATGACGGTGGTCCATTGTGTATCCATACGTGATAAAATATATATTTCTCGTATGCCTTTTAAACGTGCATTTTTATATTCGGTCGCAATCAATCTGTTCTTTTTGGTGCTTTGCCTTGTTTTTGGCGACATCAAGTTCGGGGCTGTAGACGACTATTTTATGGCGGCGGTACTGACCGGTGCCCATGGCACCGATTATAACCCGCATCTGCTTTTTGTGAACGCTGTTTATGGCTACGCCTTGTTGCCGCTGTACCACTTGTTCCCCAAGGTGGGGTGGTATTACATTGGCGAAATGTTTGCGGTGTTCGCGTCTTTTACGGCTGTCGGCTATGTGCTGTTGCGGCGGTGTGGCGAACGTTGGGGGCTTTTGCTGGCGATGCTTTTTACAGCCATGTTCGCTAGCGATTTTTATTTGGTTATTCAGTTTACGCAGTGCGCTTCTATTTTGAGTGCGGCGGGAATGCTGTTGTTTGCACATGGCTTGGTAGATTGCCGCGCCCCTAAAGTGGCTCGGCATGACATTGTCGTTGTAGTGCTGGGTGTTTTGCTGTTGCTTTGGGGCTCCGTGATGCGCTGGCAGGTCTTTTTGATGGGAACGCCGTTCTTTTGCGTGGGGTTGCTGTTTAACCTGAAACTGTGTTGGAAGTTTAAGTGGGTGACGGTGACAGGCCTTACAGTGATGTTTGCGGGGGCGTACGCCATGCACCATTTTGATGCTTCGCTGTATAGAAATGCGGAGTACGCACCTTATGTAGATATTCAGGGGCCGCGCGCTGCTTTAGGTGAAGCATCCAATTATAATCAGAATGCCGTGTATGAAGATCTTGAAGAGATGGGTAAGTCCGGTGTTGATTACCACATGCTTACCGAATGGATGTTTTATGATACAGAAACGTTCGCTGTTGACAGTATGCGTGCCATTATCGATGTAGTCGGTAATTATCGTGATAAAATAGAACGGGGCGGTATCCCGCAGCGATTGCTGAGTGCGTTGGGTCATTCACTACATTCGCCGCTGTTTTGGACATGGTTCATTTTCTGCTTGCTGATATGTGCGACCAATCGTCAAAAGTTTCTGTATTTGTGGGCGAATTTTGCGGTGATTTTGTACTTGATGTCTATGTTGCTTGCTATGAACCGCCTGGTGTACCGTGTAGAAAGCGGCTTCTGGCTTTACGCGGCGGTACTTGCGGTGCCGTTGTGGGGGCGATTCCGCTATGAGTTGCCGCGCAAGTTGGTGGTTGTTGCGTTGTCTGTGATTGCTCTTGCGAATGTGTATACCTATGCAACTAGTGGAGAGTTGGTGCGCGGTCCGAGTTCGGGCGAACTCCGTACCTTGGCTATTGAAGATTCTACGGACTACGACCAAGTATTTGCCTATATCGATAGCCAGCCGGACAAGATGTTTTTGTTGAGCATGAACGCTTATATGCGTTTTAGCCACCACAAAAATCCGCCTTATTTGGCGGAGCCCATTGGCAGCTACCGCCGCACGGTGTCTTTTGGTTACTGGACACCTTACCTGCCGGAGATTACTCAAGCGCTTGCGGAGTTCGGTATCACGAACCCTATTAAAGATGTGGTGCATGACAACGTGATTGTGATTAATGAAGGTAATTTGGCGAAATTTTTGCAGCGGCATTACTATGATAGCGTTGCGGTGGATACTCTCAGGGTTATCGGTGAAATGGAATTCTTCAAGTACCGCTTGGTTGAGGCTGACTCTGCGGCAAAGGAGACTGAATAATGAAACTCCTTTACCCGTTGATTGCAAGCGCCCTTATTACCATTGTGCCCTTCTTGCTGACTTTTGAAAAGGGGCAAGACATTGTTCGTGGACTCTTCGGCTTTGAAGAATTCTGCTTGCTGATGCTTTTTGTTCTAGCGAAAAGTTTTAGAAGGTTGCGGTGGGTGCTGCTGCCGGTGATTGGCGCGGCGATGGTGGTTGTCGCTTGGCTGGATTTGCAAAACTTGCTCGCCATCAAGGGCTGGTCTACGGGCTGGTACGGCGTGTTGCCTTTTGTGACTTGCGGCCTTGCCGTAGCCATGATGTGGAAAGTGAAACCTTTCAGCGCGAGTGCCATTTCGTTCATCCTCTTTGTGGCGTTGATGGCGCACTTGTTTGCCTATAACCATTATGCGGCGCAGCCTTTAGCGCAGTTCCCGGTGGTGGACTATGCGAGTCGTACGGCACCCAAGCCGATTGCTCGCGACAGCTTGCCGGAATCGTTCAAGGCGAAATATTTTACGACCGATTCGGCAACAATTACGCGAGGCTTTGTCGATTCGACTAAGACGAATGTGCTGGTACTTGTTGAAAGCTGGGGAATCCCGTTAGATACGAATCGCTTTGCAAAGCAGTTGCGAATTTTTGAAGGAATCTCGATGCAGGTGGGGGCGCACCACCGCATGTATAGCCGCACAAGGACCGCCGAACGTGAAGACTTGATTTATAGCGTCACGCGCGATTCAACGGGCCGCCGCGATACGGTGTTCTTACCGCAGGTGCTGCGGGCGCAAGGCGTAAAGACGCAGTTTATTTATGGCGGCGATAGCCTAGTGCAAATGCGCAACAAGTACATTCGTAATGTTGGCTTTGACGAGGTCTTCTACGGCGCTTCGGGTAGTTCGGGCGCTGAGCCTCGCGCAGATCATGAGTCAGTTGCGTTGCTTGATAGCTTGCTGAATGTACAGGATCCCACCTTGCGTTTTATCGCCTGGACTACGCTAGACACCAAGTTCCCGCTGCAGGGTTTCAAGGATCCTTACAGGATTGATGCTGCTGCTGTGGATTCTGCTTATACCGAACGCCTTGCAGGTACACTGCAACTGATTGCTAACCTTGCGAAAAAGCACCCGAATGTTCGCTTTATTGTACAAGGCGACCATAACCCCATACTTTCTCCGTTAAAATTCCAAGAGAAATTCTACAAACGCTGGGTCCCGTTCGTGGTGCTGAATTAGAAGGCTTTTGTTTCTCAACGCTATTGACTTTAGGGTTAACATTTTGTATATTACATTTTGTTAAGTGAGGACAATTGTATGAAAAATCCGTTTATTTTGGTTCCGTATGAGAATAAATTCCTGTTTTGCGATCGTGAAACAGAAACGGAAAATATTCTTGACGATTTGCTAAATGGGGTTAATGTCACACTGATTTCTCCACGAAGATTGGGCAAGACAGGATTGATATACAGGGTGTTCGATGAATTGGCTAAGAAGGAACCTTCTGTTATTAAATGCTATTGCGATATTTATTCCGCAAGTAACGTTGAAGATTTTATCAAACTTTTGGCCGAAGCCGTTGTGAAAAATGTTCAAGATAAATCAATTTTAAAAAAATTCTTTTCGGCGTTTGGCGGTGTACGACCGTTATTGTCATACGACTCTATTTCAGGGACTCCGCAAGTTACAATTACTTATCAGAATGATAAACAGAAAGAAACCTCGATAAAAGAAATCTTTGATTTTTTAGGAAAGCAAAAAAAGAAAATAGTCGTTGCAATAGACGAATTTCAAGAAATCCGCAATTTCAAGGATGTTAATATGGAAGCTCTACTCCGTACCTACATTCAACCTTTGAAAAACGTGCGTTTTATTTTTTGCGGAAGTAAAAAACATGTGATGACAGACATGTTTACAAACGCCAAAAGTCCTTTTTATGAAAGTACCCATTGTATTTATTTAGGCAAAATTGAGCACGATAAGTATGTTCGTTTTATTAAAAAATTATTTGTAATGGGCAAATTTACAATAGATGACGAAAGTTTGGATTTTATTATGGAATGGACTCGGGGACATACTTTTTATACGCAGAGTCTGTGCCATCGAATTTTCAAAATTTCAACAGGAGCCATTGGTTTAGAGACGGTAAAAAAAGCTTGTGCACAGCTTTTGGATGAAGGAATTCCTGGATTCTTGGAACGGCGTAATTTGATTACGGATAAACAATGGCTTTTTTTGAAAGCCGTTGCGAAAGAAGGTTGTGTGTCGCAACCGACTTCTGGCGCATTTATATCTAAATACAAGCTGGGAACCTCTGCAGCAGTAAAGAGAATTGTTGAGTCCCTTGTCGATAAGGAACTTTTGCTGGAAGAACTTTCGCTCGAAGGAAAAAGCTATTCTGTTTACAATGTTTTTATGAGCCGCTGGTTAGAAAGACTGTAAATTAGAAAGTTCGTTCACGCACCACGTATTGCGGCGACTGGTTGATGCTGATGTAGATGCGGCCCACGTATTCGCCGATGAGTCCGAGCAAGAGCATAATCATACCGCCCACGAACAGGAGTGTGGCGAGCATGCTGGTGTAGCCCACGGGAATTTCGGGATTGAGAAATTTCTGGTAGACGACGTAGAGGCCCGCGAGAAATCCTACGAGGGCGCAGATAACGCCAATAAAAGTCGCGGCGCGGAGCGGCTTGACGGAGAATGCGGTAAAGCCGTTGATCCAGAGCCCGATAAGGCCTGCGATAGTGTAGCCGGAGCGGCCTTCGAGGCGGCGGCGGTGTTGCACTTCGACGTTGCCCAGATTTTTTGTGGCGCGGAAAACGAGCCCGCTAATGTAGGCAAACGGGTTGGGGTAGCGCACGATTTCATCGACGATGAACTTGCGCATAATAAAGAAACTCGTTGTGCGAAGCGTCTTGGGCTGGCCAATAATCGCTTCGGCCATTTTCTTGTTGACCCAGGTGCCAAAACGGCGGAACAGGTGCTGCGCCGAGTGTTCGTAGTAGCCGTAAACGACGTCGTAGCCTTCTTCTAGTTTGTCTACAAGCTTGAAACTTTCGCTGGCGGGGGTTTGGCCGTCGTCATCGAGGCTGATGATGTAGTCGCCGGTGGCCTGGCCGTAGCCTGCCATTAGGGCACTGTGTTGCCCGAAATTCTTGGCGAGGCAGATTCCTTTAATCTTGTTGTCGGCGGCGGCGAGTTTCTTGATGACTTGCCATACGCCATCGGGGCTGCAGTCGTTTATCAGGACGATTTCGTAGTCGAAGGACTTGCCGTCGGAGCCGTTGCCTGCTGCGTTGCGCGCGGCCACGGTGTCGCGGATTTCTTGCACCACGGTTTCGATGGTGTTTTCGCTGCGGTAACAGGGAATGACAAAAGAGAGTTTCATTTAAAACCTTTGCTGAACGGATTCCCACTTGTTACTTTGTGCGGACTTCGCGGCGGCCTGCATCATGGCGAGGCCTTCCAGCGAGGTGTGAATGCCGCATACGTACTGGCTTGTAAAGCTTCCGGTCGCGAAATATTGGCCGAGGCAGTCGGCGATGTCTTTGTAGTAGTTCGCGAATGCTTCGATGAATCCAGCGGGGTGACCAGCTTTAAAGCGGTTGTAGCGTTGCTGGTTTGCGATTTTGACGTCGCCGGTGCGGTCGCGCAGGCTTACGTTGCCGCGCAGGTCGCAGGTCTTGAGCGTTTCGGGTTCCAGCTGGAACCATTCGGCGCTGCCTTCACTGCCGTATACGCGGATGCGCAGGCCGTTGCGGTTGCCGAGTGCGGTTTTGCTGAACCAAATTTGCGCGCGAACGTTGTTGGTGTATTGCACGAGGGCGCCCACGTTATCGACAATCTGCGGGAAAAGCCCGAAGGTGGTCTGGTCGGCCACGATGTGTTCGGGGCGTTCGCCGGTCAAAAAGTAAATCATGTTGTGCAGGTGGCTGCCAAGGTCCAGCGAGATTTTTGGAATCACGGTGTCCTTGAGTCGCCAGCTTTGTGGTTTGGGCGGTTCGTTGTTGGTGCCCAGGCGCATAAAGCCTTCTTGCGGCATTTCGACTTGCACTTGCTGAATTTTACCGAGCTTGCCGTCGGCGATGAACTGCTTGAGTTCGCGTACCATGGGGTAGCCGGTGTAGTTGTAAGTGGTGCAGAAAAATCCTTTGGTGTCGGCAACGACTTTTGCGATGGCTTCGCCTTCGGCTACGCTGGTGGCGAGCGATTTTTCGCAAATCACGGGGAACCCGGCGTTCAGTGCGTCAATCACGATGTCTTTGTGGTAATCGGTCGGCGCGAGCACCACGACGGCGTCGAGCTTGCCTTTTTCGGCTTTCAAAAGTTCGTGGTAGTCGGCGTAGGTGCGTTCGTCTGCGACGCCCCAGGTGCGGGCGGTTTTTTGGTTGGTTTCGGTGTGAGTGCTGAATGCGCCCGCCACAAGTTCAAAATGCCCGTCCATCTGGCTTGCGGCCTTGTGGACTTCGCCGATGGCCGAATTGATTCCGCCCCCGATAAACGCAATCTGATAAGGTTCCTTCTTCATACCTTGGAATATAGTAAACTTTATTCTGCCACTATTTTCGCGAGTTCGGTCATGCGGGCGGTTTTGTCTTGCATCTCGGCGAGGGTGTCGAACTTGAAGAATACGATTCCGGCTTTGTAGGTGAGTTTATCTGTAATAACTTCGCCGGGTTTGTACCACAGGAATTTTTCGACGATATTGCCTTGAATTTCGGGTGCGAATGTCACATCGCGGACGGTGCTTCCGTTTTCGATTTCGGGCCCGGCCATGATGCAGTGACGCAGCCAGAACCCTTGCGTGGGCACGTCGGCGATGCCGGAAATGTCTTCGCCGATTTCAGCCAGCACGATGAATTTCGGGTAGTCGATGCCTGTCGCATACTTCACGAACTTGATGTATAAATCTCCCGGCGGGCGGCGACAGATTTCGATGATGACGGGTGTGCCGTCGGCCCGTTCGATGTACTGGATGTGCAGAATGCCGTCGACCAAGTGTAATTCTTGCGCGATGCGTTCGCTGTATTCGCGGAGTTTGGCGAGGCCTGTAACTGCCGTGGTGCTTGGCGTGTTTGCGCCGCTCACCAAGTATTTGTTGACGAAGTATTGTTCGTTGTCTGCAAAGGCAAATGCGACTTTGCCTTTTACGAGCATGGCGGAGAACCCGTGGTTTGTGCCCTGTACAAATTCTTCGACAACGACATGATCTTGCCGTGTGCGGCTGCAGGCGTCTTTGTAAGCGATCCGGGCTTCGTCGGCGTTTGCGGCGCGATGAATGCCCTTGCCGCCGGTCAAGTCGACGGGCTTCACGATAATCGGAAAGGTAAGTTGCGCAATGGCGGCTTCGAAGTCTGCGCGCCCTTCGGCAGAATCCGTGTCAGCGACTTTAACGGTAATGGCCCGCGGCGTCGGAATGCCGAGTTTAGTTGCGAGTGCGCGGTACTTATCCTTGTGATGAATCTCGAGGCTGGCCGCGTAGCTGTCGTGGCCGGGGAGTCCAAGTTTTTCGCAAACGTACACGGTGCTGAGCAAGGCGAAGTCATTGCAGCCGGAGCAGACCGCTTGTACACCCTCGCTCTTGGCGAGTTCCAGCATGGCGTCTTTGTCGCTAAAGTCTGCAAAAACGTTCTTGTCGGCGTAAGGGTGGCCCAAGCCTTCGCGAGCGTTACCCGTGGTAATCACATACCAGCCCAAACTTTGCGCGGCCTGGATCAGCGGAATTTCGGCGTGGCTACCACCGAGAAGCAACATTTTCTTTTTAAAACTCATGATGTAAACAATATATCTTTTTTATGCCTGAAAAATATATATTTTCTGCGTTATGAAGATTCCATTCAACAAGCCGCCGTTCGTGGGGCTCGAACTCGATTATGTGAAGCAGGCCGTCGAAAGCGGCTTTTTGTACTAATTGCCCTATATAGTTCAGAGGCCTAATAATCCTGCACACAACGAATAGAGAGTGCGTCTCGTTTATTCGCCCCAAAACTAAATGTCTGCTCATTTTGGGTAACAAAAATCACATCCCATACCACGTATTCATCTTTTTCTGAGGAGCTCCAGAATTCTGCGGAGTTTTTGGCTGCCCCAAAAACCATCGCTTCATAAACGTAACGCCCATTCCCCATAGTATATTCTCCACGGCCCGCAGGCATCACAGAAAAACCAAACGTATCATCGCCGTTTTCGCGACTCCATCCAGTATGGGATTTGAGAATTTGGCCAGCATCATCATCACCTCCTGCGATAAAAAGAAGAGCATCCCATTCTTCCCGACTAGGCAGGTGCCAACCCTTGGGGCATACTCCCCGTACAGGCTGAGTCGGCGAACATACAGAACCAAAGCCGCAGCCGGTATTGACAGAATCAATAGCCCCTCCCCAGGTGTAAAGGCGACCCGCCACATTGCAATTATCCGCCACATTATCATAGCACCAACTACGCCTCAATTTAACAGGAGTGTCCTCACTATCCGTATCAAAGTTCAGATTTTCAGCCATCCACCATAGCTCACCTATCTTAATAATCTTGTAAACCTGACCATCCCGATCGTCGGTTATGGACTCGTACTCGATTTTAGAATTGAAGAACGATTCCTTAGGATACTCCCATTCAAACACAGAACTGCTAGAGGCCTCCGCAGACGAACTTGATTCATTGAGCGATGGCCGATTAGGAGAATCCTTGAGACAACGAACGGAATAACCGTATTCTTTTTTATTGCACTTTCGTTCTACACCATTCTGTGATTTGCTCAGAGCCATATAGCACGCCTGCAAGCTATCAGGGACTCCCGTGGTTGTGCTCCAGAAGAACGCCACTTCACCTTGACTCCAAAAGGTTTTGTTTTCATAGCCTCCAGTGGGTAAGGCGGAAAAGCCAAAAGCATCATCACCGTTTCCATCAACACTGTAGTCGTCACCACTACTTTTCCAACCAACCGTAGATTTGAGCTTTTTTCCTGCTATAGATTTGCCACCAACCGCAATGAACAGTTCCTCCCAGTCTTCTTGATCGGGCAAGTGCCAACCCTTAGGGCAAATTCCCTGTACAGGCAGAGTCGGCGAGCATTTCGAGCCGTAACCACAACCGGTATTAACGGAATCCATAGCAGCACCCCACGTGTAAAGGCGTCCCTTTACGTTGCAATCGTCCATTGCGGAACTTTCGCACCATGATTTGTGGGCGGGGTCTACAAAGTTCAAGCCCTGCGCCATCCAGGTCTGTTCACCAATTTGAATCGTCCTATACACCCGTTGGTCCCTTTCGTCAAGGAGTTCGCCATACTTCCCTGCCTTTAGAAGATCCTGATTTAGGTATTCCGTCGTAATACATTTGTATTTTTGGCAGTCATATGCTCTTTTTTCCAAACTTGACGAACTCGAAATTTTTGAAGACGACGAACTTGAAATTTTTGAGGCCGACGAACTAGAAGTAGCAGAAGACGAGCTACTCTCGGAGCTCGGTTCCTCGGAACTTGCTGACGAAGAATCATCGCAAGCAAAAAAGGCCAGAACAAGCACCATGGCGAAAAGAGCGAGAGATTTATTATTCATTAATCCGCATCCTTAAAGCAACGAACTGAAAAAGCAACTTCTATAAATTCTGAGTAAAATGAAAATGCATCGTTACTGGCAGAGACCAGACCTTCGTAATCCGCCTGAACGGTGCTAGATTGGGTAGCAGTCCAATAGCTCGCGCGAGAGCCTATACTTTCAAAACCAGAACCATTACGCCGGCCGGTAGGCAGCGCAGCGAAACCATAGGCATCGGTGCCGCCACCTTTATTGCTCCACCCAAGCTGAGACTTGAGCGCTTTACCAGCATTAGCGTAATTACCAGTCATCTCTAACTTGCCGCCCACTGCTTCGAACAAGGTTTCCCAATCCCCATCACGAGGTAAATACCAACCATCGGGGCAAATGCCCTGAATACGACCTAAATAGCCACAATCGTGATATCGGCCGCAATCCCGCGGATTATCGGCATCGGTCGCCAATTTCACCGAATCAATCGCAGCAGTCCATGTGTAAAGCCTACCTGCCACCTCACAGTTTTCTTCCAAATCATTGTAACACCAACTCCCGCCCTTGAGGCTGGGTGTCGCTACGCTATCGGCGTAATTGAGGTTCTCCGCCATCCACCATTGTTTTCCGATTTTAACAACCTTGTAAGTTTTACCATCGCGGTCATCGGTAATGGTTTCATAATTGATTTCAGAATTCAAGTATGCTTCTTTCGGCAAATCCCAACTCGGGCCCACAGAAGAACTGGACTTTACGGAACTACTACTAGACTCATCCCCATTGAGAGAACTGGAGGAACTGGATTTTGCAGTATCGTCAGAGTTCTGAAGACAACGGACAGAAAAACCGACATAACTGTAGTCGTAGTCTTGAAGTGCAGATTTACGGCCGTAATACAAATTCATGTAAGCGGCCTCGTGGCTGCCAAACCAAGAAGCGCTCCAGACGTAGGCAGAGTTTCCAACATCGTAGAAGTTGCCATTAAGATCTCTGAGACCCGCCGGCAATGCCGAAAAGCCGTAACCATCAGCGCCGTCACCACTGCCATACCAACCCGTCTGGGACTTGAGAGCAGAGCCAGCAGCAGACTTTCCGCCCACAGCGCTGAATAGGGTGTTCCAATCAGCCTCTTTCGGTAGGTGCCAGCCCTTCGGACAAATTCCCTGAACGCTTGCCGGAAGGGTACAAGTCTTACCATAACCACAATCCTGCGGATTGTCAGCATCGGTTGCAAGTTTCACGGAATCAATAGCCGCAGCCCAGGTGTAAAGGCGACCTGTCACCGCGCAGTTTTCAGCCTTGTCGTCATAACACCAGCTCCTACCCTTAAGGCTAGGATTCGCTGCACTGTCGGCGAAATTCAAATTTTCTGCCATCCAGGTCTGGGAGCCTATTTTTATAGTCTTGTATTTTTTCCCATCGCGGGAATCGGTCATGGTGCCATAGGTAATTTTCGGATTCAAGAGAGACGCCCTCGACACATCCCAGCTCCAAGCATCCTTAAGTTCCTTTTGCGAACTTGAAGAAGATTTCTGAGTATCAGAAGATGAG
The DNA here is from genome assembly GCF_900142545.1 of Fibrobacter sp. UWT2. Classification (NCBI taxonomy): domain Bacteria; kingdom Pseudomonadati; phylum Fibrobacterota; class Fibrobacteria; order Fibrobacterales; family Fibrobacteraceae; genus Fibrobacter; species Fibrobacter sp. UWT2. The sequence continues at coordinate 24,003 of NZ_FRBF01000017.1, forward strand.
ACTTTATCATCTACATCTTCATCTACATCTTCACCAATATCTTCACCAACTTCTTCATTATCTTCATCATCCAGGGATACGGTGTGCGAACAACCACCGACGAACAGGGCTGCTATTCCCAAAATTACACGTAACGCTTTACGCATACAAAACACCTCCCCGGATCATTTTAAAAGTTTTTTTACAATTAGTAATATATATACAAATCGCCCTGTCGGAACACGCGAAAACGGGAAAAAGGCTAGTTTAGTGCATATTGTATCATTCACGAATGTTAGTTGCATAATAGATTAAGCAAAAAGTGGCAAAAATTGCTTATCATGTTAAGCAGAATTCGGATTTTTGTGCCGGAAGGGCCCGTTTTTACGAAAAATGCGCATTGTTTGCGCTTTTTGTACATTATATGTCGAAAAATGTTGTTTTCTGCTGATTTTGTATGCGGAAAAATGTATACAAGAAATTTATTTACGGAGCTCTCCGTAAAGGGGCTCGTGCGACACAATACGAAGAAGCCATCGAATGGCTGGTTGATTCTGGCCTGTTATACAAGGTATCGCGTGTGTCCAGGCCCGCTTTGCCGTTAAGCATATACGAAGAACTAAACATTTTCAAGCTGTATACGCTTGACGTGGGACTGCTAGGTGCGATGGCGAATACAGACTCCTCGCAAATTCTAATTAAAAGCGACTTGATTGCTGATTTCAATGGTGGACTTGCCGAACAATTTATTCTGCAGCAAATGAAAAGTAAGCAAATAGATCCGATTTACTATCACTCAACAGATGATTCTCGGTTGGAATTGGATTTCTTAATACAGTCGGAGGGTCACCTTTTACCCATTGAAGTAAAATCGGGTGAATCTGTGCGTTCAAACTCACTTTCGATGTTATTGCAAAAAACACCTGGGCTTAGGGCTATCCGTTATTCGCTGCGCCCCTATAAGGAACAAAATTTCCTTACCAATATCCCGCTTTATGCGGTGTGATTAAATCCCCTCGAAATCGAGGGGTTTGCATTTTTTCTCTTAAAAAGAGGGCTAAATGATGTATATTTAGGTCGGAGAAAATTCCTATGACTAAGATTCCATTCAACAAACCGCCTTTTGTAGGACTTGAACTTGATTACGTAAAACAGGCCGTCGAAAGTGGCCGTATTTGTGGTGATGGCACTTACAACTTGATGTGCCACGATTGGCTTGAAAAGCATACCGGTACGGCAAAGGCGCTGTTGACCACCAGTTGCACGCATGCGCTTGAAATGTCGGCCCGCCTTTGCGACATTCAGCCCGGCGACGAGGTGATTATGCCGTCGTTTACGTTCGTGAGTACGGCAGATGCGTTTGTGTCGCAGGGAGCTAAGTGCGTGTTTGTGGACATTCGCCCCGATACCATGAATCTGGACGAAAATTTGATTGAAGCGGCCATTACCGAAAAGACGAAAGCGATTGTGCCGGTGCACTACGCGGGCGTGGCTTGCGAAATGGACAAAATCAACGAGATTGCAAAACGCCACAATCTTTTCGTGGTGGAAGATGCCGCTCAAGGCATGATGGCAACTTACAAGGGCAAGGCGCTCGGAACGCTTGGTGACTTTGGCTGCTACAGCTATCACGAAACCAAGAATTACAGCATGGGTGAGGGCGGTGCGCTGCTCATCAATGATAAAAAGTATTGCGACCGCGCCGAAATCATTCGCGAAAAGGGCACGAATCGCTGCCAGTTCCACCGCGGCGAAGTCGACAAGTACACATGGGTAGAGCTCGGCTCCAGCTACTTGCCGAGCGAACTCAACGCCGCTTACCTTTATGCGGAATTGGAATGCGCCGATGAAATTTATGACAACCGCATGGCTAGTTGGAACGCTTACCGTGAACGCTTGCAGCCGCTAGCCGACAAGGGCTTGGTTGAGTTGCCGGTTATTCCGGAGCATTGTACGCACAATGCTCACATGTTCTACCTGAAGGTCGAAGACTTGCAGACGCGTACGGCGCTTCTCAAGCACTTGGTGTACAACGGAATTCTAGCGGTGTTCCATTACGTGCCGTTGCATTCGTCGCCTGCGGGCCTGTGCTATGGCCGCTTTAACGGCGAAGATAAGTACACCACCAACGAAAGCAATCGCTTGCTGCGCCTGCCGATGTTCTTTGGCCTGAAAACTGAAGAAATTGACTTTGTCTGCAGCAAAGTGAACGAATTCTTCGGTGTTTAAATTAGGTGTATTCAGCTTTTTAGTACGTCAGCCCGTAGCCGTATGGGTATAATCCCTTTTTGCCGTCACCGACGTTAATCGGGATTTGCTTGGCGTCTTTGGGCCAGGTGTGGGGGAGTTTGCCGGTGGGCTTTACCTTGCCATAGAGAACGTCTGCAACGCCTGCGCCTTCGCTACCGGGGAGCCATGCTACGACAAATGCATCGGCAGCCTTGATGAACGAGGTGATGGGGAGCGGGCGGCCGGTGATGAGCACGACGGCGACTTTGTGGCCGGCTTTTTGCCAAGCCTTAATCTGTGCGATGTATTCGTCGGTGCTGTTGAAGGACATGTCGGTGCGGTCTTCTTTGAAAATGATTTTGTTGTTGAAATCGTCGCCGCGGTAGTCGCCGAACCATTCGGCGTAGGGGACTTCGCCGACAACGTACACGATGGTGCCGGCTTCTTCAGCGGTATTCACACGCGTGCCTTTTGCGACTTCGTCGAACCCTGCTTGAATCGATGTGGCTCCGGGGACTTCGTCGAGGGTGCCTTGCCAGCCGAGCGTCCAGGCGCCGCATTGTAGGCCGGTGTTGTTCGCGTGACTGCCGGTCACGAAGACTTTGCCGTTGGTATCCAGCGGAAGAACCTTGTTGTTCTTGAGGATGACGAGACTTTTTTGAACGGCTTCGCGGGCGATTTGACGGTGTTCGTTGCTGCCGATGTTCTTGGTAACGCCTACGTAGGCGGCGGGACCCTTGGGGTTGTCGATTCGGCCGGCGCGGATTTTGGCGCGCAATATTCTGCGGCAGGCGTCCTTGATGCGGTCTTCGCTGATATTTCCTTCGGCAAGTAGCACCTTCATGGTCTTGACAAAGTTGTGTACCGATTGCGGAACCATGGCCATGTCGAGGCCCGCGTTAATGGAAGCGCGGATGGCGTCTTTCGAAGACATGTCGGTGACTTCGCCGGCGAAGTAGTTGCCTGCAGCGCCTGGCGTCGTGGAATGTTCGATGCCTTCCCAGTCAGCAATCACGTAGCCGTCAAAGGCGAGTTCCGTCTTGAGAACGCCTGTGAGCAGGGCAGAATCGATATGCTGATGAACGCCGTTCACTTGGTTAAAGCTTGCCATGACGCTCAAAGCGCCTTGTTCGATGGCGGCTTCGTAGGGTGGCAGGTATTTTTTGTAGAGATCCTTTTTAGAGATAATGGCGTTGCCGCGGTCGTATCCTTTTTTGGTGGCTCCATCGCCGATAAAGTGCTTGATGGTGGTAATCACGCGCCATTCAGCGTCGTTGTGGTCGCCTTGTTGTCCGCGCACGAATGCGGCCCCCAGGCTCACGGCGAGTTCGGGGTCTTCGCCAAAGCCTTCGTAGACGCGGCCCCAGCGTTCATCTTGCGGTACGGTAATGGCGGGCGCGAAATTCAAGTCAATGTGGGCGGCCCACATTTCTTCGGCGACGGCTTGCCCGATTCTGCGTACAAGCGCTGAGTCGCGGGTGGCACCGAGGCCGATGTTGTGCGGAAAAATGGTTGCCCCTTTTACGTCGGCGACGCCATGCACGTTGTCTTTGCCGTAGGTGGCAGGGATTTTTTGACTCCAGGCGCTCTTGTAGAAATCGGCGGTGTAGGCACCGCCGCCTTCGAGGGCGGAACCGCAAACGCCTTCGCCGCAGTTGAGCTTGGGAACTTTCGCTTGCGTCATCTGGGCGATCATGTCGTCAATGGTCATGCCCGCCATGATTTCGTCGATTTTATTTTCGATGGGGTCGCGCTTTAAGGTAATGTTATCGTATTTCTTTTGGCCTGCGACTACGCTGAGCGTTTCGGGGAGGAACCCCGCCTTGCGCACGATGATGCTTTGGTCTTTCCTGGCGTTGCCAAGCTTGAAGGCTCCCTTGTCGTTCGTGAGTGTCCGGGCGTTTGCGAGTAGGTTCGGGAGAGTCCTGACGGTGACGGCGGCGTTGTGAACGGGTGCGCCCGATTCATCGACGACGTTGCCCGTAATGGCTGCCTGCGAAAAACCGTAGGCGGCAACAGCGAAAAGAGCGATTTTAGAGAAATTCATAATAATACCTTTCAAGGTAAATTTACATACAAAAGGTCTTAAAGAGAAAATGAATCTGCGATTTCGCGTGTACATAAGAAAACGGCCTTATTTCACGAGGAAATAAGACCGAATCTCGTTTGCTGCACGCCGATTACAGCGCGTCAATCACAGCGTTGAATTCCGCTACCGGGCGCATCCACTTCTTTAAGAGATCAGCCTTCGGCAGGTAATAGCCGCCGATATCAGCGGGTTTGCCCTGCTCGGCGGCAAACGCGGCGACAATCTTCTGCTCGTTTTCAGCGAGGGCCTTGGCGACCGGGGCGAACTTGGCGGCAAGTTCTGCGTCGTCCTTCTGGGCGGCAAGGGCCTCGGACCAGTAGAGGGCCAGGTAGAAGTGTGAACCGCGGTTGTCGAGTTCGCCGATTTTGCGGGCAGGCGTGCGGTTGAATTCGAGAATCTTGCCGTTGGCTTCGTCGAGCGTGTCGGCCAAGACTTTCGCCTTCTTGTTGCCGTCCTTCAGCGCGACCTGTTCGAAGGCGGGTACCAGCGCGAAGTATTCACCGAGGGAATCCCAGCGGAGGTAGTTCTCGGCGAGGAACTGCTGCACCTGCTTGGGGGCAGAACCGCCTGCACCTGTTTCGTAGAGGCCACCGCCAGCCATCAAGGGCACGATGCTGAGCATCTTGGCAGAAGTTCCGACTTCGAGAATCGGGAAAAGGTCGGTGAGGTAGTCGCGCATCACGTTGCCGGTGACGCCGATGGTATCGAGACCGGCTTTCGCGCGCTTCATGGTTTCGACAATCGCCTTGCGCGGGCTCATAATCTTGATGTCAAGGCCGTTCAAGTCGTGTTCCGGCAAGTAGGCTTCCACCTTCTTCTGGATTTCGCGGTCGTGAGCGCGTTCCGGGTCAAGCCAGAAAATCGCAGGCGTGTTGCTGAGGCGGGCGCGTGTCACAGCGAGTTTCACCCAGTCGCGCACCGGAGCGTCCTTGGCCTGGCACATGCGGAAAATGTCACCTGCTTCAACATTCTGCTGCAAAAGAACTTCGCCCTTGCTGTTCACGGCGCGAATGACGCCCTTGCCCTTTGCAACGAAAGTCTTGTCGTGGCTGCCGTATTCTTCGGCGCCCTGGGCCATGAGACCCACGTTCGGCACAGTGCCCATCGTCTTCGGATCGAATGCGCCGTTCTGTTTGCAGAATTCAATCGTCTCGTCGTAAATGCCGGCGTAGCAGCGGTCCGGAATGCAGGCAATCGTCTCTTGCAGCTTGCCTTCCTTGTTCCACATGCAGCCAGAATTGCGGATCATCGCAGGCATCGAGGCGTCGATAATCACGTCGCTCGGCACATGCAGATTCGTAACGCCCTTCGCGGAATCGACCATTGCGAGGTCCGGACCCGCAGCAAGAGCGGCGTCAATGGCTGCCTTAACTTCAGCCTCGTGAGCATTGCCTTCGAGGCGCTTGTACAAATCACCCAGACCGTTGTTGGCATCGATGCCCAGTTCCTTGAACAGGTCAGCGTACTTCGTAAACACATCCTTGAAGAACACGCGCACGAATGCACCGAACAGCACCGGGTCAGAGACCTTCATCATGGTGGCCTTCAGATGCACCGAGAACAGCAGGCCCTTCGCCTTGGCTTCGGCCATCGCATTGGCGATAAACTTTTCAAGCGATGCCATGCGCATCACGGTGGCATCGATGATTTCGCCCTTCAGAAGCGGCTTGGCGGCGCGGAGTTCCGTAACTTCGCCTGCTTCATTGACAAATTCAATCTTGAACGTGTCGGCGTCGGCCATGGTGATGGACTTTTCGTTGCCGTAAAAGTCGTCCGCATCCATGCTCGCCACGTGAGTCTTCACGGAGGTGTTCCAGTTGCCGTTACTGTGCGGGTTGTTACGGGCAAAGTTCTTCACTGCCTTAGGGGCGCGACGGTCGGAGTTGCCTTGGCGAAGTACCGGGTTCACGGCAGAACCCTTCACCTTGTCGTACTTGGCGCGGATTGCCTTTTCTTCGTCGTTCGCCGGAGCGTCCGGGTAATCGGGCACGTCAAAGCCATTCTTCTGGAGTTCGGCGATGGCGGCTTTGAGCTGCGGTACAGAAGCCGAAATGTTCGGGAGCTTGATGATGTTTGCGTCCGGTTCAAGCGTAAGCTTGCCGAGGAAATCCAGGTCGTCGCTCGCCTTGCCGAAGGCGGCCAGAATGCGGCCCGGCAGCGAGATGTTCTTGGTTTCTACATCGATATCGGCGGCCTTTGCAAAACCGCGCACGATGGGGAGCAGGGATTGAGTCGCCAGGAACGGCGACTCGTCAGTCAGAGTATAGTAAATCTTGGTATTCATACGGGGGGTAAAGATAGAAATTTCAGGGCGTTCCACGGTTCACCGAGGCGGGCTGTACTCGCTAATAAAAAAATTTGTTGTTTGCCTAATTGTGGACTGTAATTTCTGTAAATTTTTATCATTATTTTACTCAAAAACCTTTGTTTTTACGCAAATGTGGACTAAAATACGCGCAAAAGTTGTCCGTGGACTACGAAAAAAGTGCTTTTGTTTGACCGCAACCTCTATAAATAAGGTAGATTTAAAACGAATGTGCGGGTATGCCCGCAAAATGAGGATGCTATGAGTGTTTGGAAGTTGCCTGCGCCGGTCATGGGCGCGTTCGGTTTGATGTTTGCGGTGTCGTCGTATGCGGCGGATTATGTTCCCCCTGCAACGGCGGTTTCGAAGGTTAACAGCTACCGCGGCTATTCGGAGTTGACTTCGGCCGCGTCTGGCATGGACATTGACCAATATGCCTACAACATGACCACGTGGCAGATTGGCAACGGCGGTTTTTACAAGGCGATGGCCGACAAGTACAAGAGTGCCTATTCCGGTGGACAAAAGTCGGAATGGCGCGCCAAGGATGGCGGCGACCTCGGCACCATCGACAACAATGCGACCATTCAAGAAATGCGCTTGCTGGCGGTGCGTTACAAGGAGACGACCAACGGCAATTACAAGGCGGCTTTCAAGACGAGTTTTAACAAGGCCGTGAACTTTTTGCTGACTATGCAGCGTTCCAAGGGCGGGCTTCCGCAGGTGTGGCCCAAGCGCGGAAACTATTCGGACCAAATTACGCTGAACGACAACGCCATGATTCGCGCAATGGTCACGATGATGGACATTGCAAACAAGACTTCGCCGTTTGATTCCGATATCATTGATGATGCGACTCGCGCCAAGATGCAAGGGGCGATGGACAAGGCAATTGACTACTTGCTCAAGGCGCAGATTGTGAATAACGGAAATTTGACGGTGTGGTGTGCCCAGCATGACACGAACAGTCTCGCTCCGGTGGGAGCCCGCGCTTACGAACTTCCGAGTAAGTCTGGCAACGAATCGATGGGCGTGGTGTGGTTCCTGATGAACTGGCCGGAACAGACCGAGGCAATCCAGAAAGCGGTCAAAGGGGCCATTTCCTGGTACAAGAAAAACAAGCTGAAAGACAAAGCCTTTAGCAAGACTGCCGGTGTAGTCGACAAGGCGGGCTCTTCGTTGTGGTTCCGCTTTTACGAGGTGAATAGCGACGACTACTTTTTCTGCGACCGCGACGGGGCCAGCACCAAGACGCAGGACTTTATGAAGATTAGCGAGGAACGCCGCACGGGTTACCAGTGGGCAGGCGACTACGGCAGCGCAATCCTTTCGACAGAATCCGCATATTTGGAAGCGCTTGAAAAGATGTCTGGCACCTACGTTCCGCCTCCGCCGCCGGCAGTACTTTGCGGGAGCGATACCTGCAAGACATTCATCGATGGCGTGAACTTTGTAGACATCAAGGGCGCTAAAGAAGCGACCAACACGGGCTTTGTGGGCGAGGGCTACGCCAATGTAGACAACGAAACGGGTAGCTACGTAACTTACGGCGTGACCGCTGCGAAGGCGGGCGAATACGATTTGACAATTCGCTTTGCAAATGGTGGCTCTAGCGCTCGCGACTACGACATATACGTGGGCGATGTGCTTGTTGTTCAAGGCGTGAGCATGGGTTCTACTGGTGGCTGGACCACTTGGGAGGCACAAACCATTAAGGTGCCGCTCGAAAAGGGCTACAGCGAACTCAAGTTTGTGAGCACCTCGAAAGACGGCATGGCAAACATCGATTACGTTGGCTGGATGAGCGCTGACCTGTACGCCGGCGAAAAGGATATCGGTGGAACGACCGTGATCGGGACACGCGCTGTGCAGGCGGTTCCGGCAAATGCTGCCGCCCGCTACTACGTAGACTTCGGTAGCCGCGATAACGCTACTGGCGTTTACCTGAAGAAAGCAAACGGCAAAATCTTCCGCATCAACGGAGCGAGGTGATATGTTGAATAAGATTTTTGTTTGTGCGGCTTTAGGCTTCGCAGTTTCTGCCTCCGCAGTCGAAAAAAAGAAAATCGATTTCGTGGTCGGTGTCGATGGCGACTTTAAGGCGGCCATGAGCAAGGCTGCGTCTTCGGGCGCGAGCGAATCGAACCATTTCGTTATCTTCTTCCCCGATGGCGAATACAACATCGGAAGCCTTACCGGCGACAGCAACCAGATGACGACTTTCACGGCGTCGAATACTTCGCTCGTGGGGCAAAGTGCCGACAAGACGGTTCTTTACAACAAGTCCATTAACGAAGGCATTAGCGTGACCGCGACTCTCAAGGTGAGCGCAAACAGCGTGTACATGCAAGACATTACGCTTTACAACAAGGCAAACTACGGGAATGAAGCCAACTGCGGCAGCGCCTGCCGCCACGACGCGCTCATGACTGTGGGCGACAAGCTTGTATACAAGAACGTAAAGCTCCTGAGTACGCAGGATACCTATTACACCAAGCTGAACAACAACAAGAAGGGCCGCAGCTATTGGGAAAACGGACAGATCGAAGGTACGGTCGACTTTATTTGCGGTGACGGCGATGTGTTCTTTGAAGGAACGAACCTAGTGATGCGCCGTAGCGGCGGCTACATTACCGCCTCGCAGAACAATACCGATTGGGGTTACGTGTTCAACAACACGACAATCACCGTGACGAACAGCAGCTTTAACGGCACGTTCTACTTGGGGCGTTCGTGGGGAACTGCAAGAACAGTTTTCTTGAACACCAAGATGATTGCGCAGCCCACAGCCGAAGGCTGGCAAAAGAACATGAATTCGGCGCCCAAGGTCTTTGGCGAATACAACAGCAAAGACGGCAACGGGAACGCGGTGAACACGAGCAAACGTCGAACCTACTTTGACGGCAGCAAAGATGGCTCTACCGCGACGCTCAAGACGGTATGGGACGCAAACGATGCCGCCAAGTACACACTCCAGAACGTGCTCAAGGGTAGCGACAACTGGGATCCGACCAAGTTGACGGCGCAGGCAAATACTCCGAAAATTGAGCAGCAAGGTGCCGAAATCGTATGGGCCGACGACAATAATGCTCGTGCCTGGGTGGTGTTTGTAAACGGCAAGTACAAAACGAATGTGACGGCACCTAGTTTCTCGCTTGATGGCGTTGCCACGGGCTCCAAGATTACGGTGCGTGCGGCTAACAGCAGGGGCGGTCTCGGCGCAAGTTCCAACGAAGTCGCAACAGTCGATGCGAATGCGACTTATTACAAAGTAACGCTCGGTGAAACCTTTGGCGGTAAAATTACGACAAACCTCAATGGCGATAAAGTCATGGAAGGCAAAGAGGCTGTATTCACGGCTGCAGCCAACGCGGGCTGGAAATTCGCGGGCTGGAGCGGCAAGAGTGCTGCCGGAATCGATGCCGAAAAATCTCCGGTGACCATTAAGGCTACAGGCGATATTGAACTTACGGCGAAATTCGTGGGCGATGGCTCTAACGTGTTTCAGGCGGAAGACGGTATCATTACGAATGCCGCTGCCGAAAGCAACAATGCGGGCTTTAATGGAACCGCCTTCGTGAACTTTGCAGCCGGCGACTTGAGCATGATTCAAGTGCCCGTATATGCTGAAGTCGCGGGCGAGTATGAAGTTGTGGTGCGCTATGCGAACGGTAGCGGCAATGCACGCAGCCTGGCGGCCGCGGCCCCGGGCGTGTGCTCTGCCGGCATTGACGGTTGTAAGAGTGCCGAGTCGCTTTCCTTTGCGGCGACCACGAATTGGACGACTTGGGAAACGCTTTCGTTCAAGGCGAAACTCGCCGAGGGCGCGGGCTACATGACGTTTGCGACTGTGGGCGGTAACGATGGCCCGAACCTGGACCAGGTGGAACTCAAGTTGGTGAAGGCCGATGGAACGACTGTGATTCGCGGGCTTGCAACGCCGGGCCAGCAGTTGGTCCCGACAACTCGCGTTCGCCTGTTTACCTTGACGGGACAACTGATTCGCGAATCCGTAGGCTCAAGCGTAAGCACCGAAAATCTGGCACCGGGCATGTACCTGCTGCAGCGTGGCGACGGCTCCCTACTCCGCCAGCAAATCATCCGCGTGAAGTGACAAAAGGCGTTAGCTTTTTTGTCATCCTGAGCTTGTCGAAGGATCTCTGTTGCGTTTAGATTCTTCGACTACGCAACTACGTTGCTTCGCTCAGAATGACACGTTCGTGTCACTTCTTATTGTCAGCTTTTACTATATTGCTCCCTGTATGTTAGGTATTGAGCAGAAAAAAGGAAATGACGACAACCTGTGCGGGCGCATGATTGCCTATGCCAAGATTTTGCCGAACCCCGACGAACGCGATAGCGGCACACCGTTCGATGACATGATCAAGAACGGGCTCTTGGCGCTCGAAGGCGATTTCCGCATGTTCTCGCCGCGCGTACCTAGCAAGAAGGCGATTGACCGTGCTGTCGATGACAAGCTGAACGACATGCTGGAATCGATGCAGGCCGAAGGCGTGGAACTCCCGCCCGATATGGATGTAGAGCAGATGCGCGAACGCCTGCACGAACTTTCGAGCATGGAAGTCATTCCGATTCCGGCAAAGATCGGTAACTTTAACCGCGAAGAGGACATTCTCGCCGAAGACGCCGACATTTATTACATCGGTGAATTCATTGGCGCGGGGCAGGCTCACTTTTGCCTCACGACGCTCCCGATTTATTACCAGGCAAGGTTCCGCGAACAGGCCCGCAAAAAAGAGATGGACTTTTTGAACGAGGCGCTCACGCAGATTGAATCCGGCGAATTTATGGATACCGACGACCTGCAGAACGATACCGAAGAGTTGTTCCCGAAGGGGCTCACGCTGAATACCTTCGTGGGCGACTTGGGCAAGCTTTTGAACGTGCGCGTGATTCCGTTCTTGCTTGCGCTCGAAACCGACGCCCAGTACGATGAACAAATCAAGCTGTTTTATGACTTTATGAAGGGCTACCCGGCAAAGGCCGATATCAAGCTGATTGACTTGGCCATTCGCGACTTGCGCAGTCAAAAGGATTCTGCGCTGGCGCGCCGCATTCTGGAACTGGGTTGCCAAAAAATCGATGCCATCTACAACGAAGATACGCAGAAGGCAAACGAAATCGCACAGGAAATTATCAAGTTCGCTAAAGATAAAAGTAGCGGGGAGCAGTCGTAATGAATTGGCTCAATAAAATTTCGTGGGGTGTGGCGCTGGTCGCCGCCTTGTTTACGCAGTCTTTTGCCCAGGTGAACTTGGTGGTTCACAAAGAAGTTTTGCCGAACGGGCTCACGGTGCTTTTGCACCCGAACAAGCAGGCACCTACGGTGAGCTGCCGCCTGTTCTATGTGACGGGTTCCGTGCACGAAGTTCCGGGGAAGTCCGGCCTTGCGCATATTCTTGAACATGAACTCTTTAAGGGAACCAAGAAGGTGGGCATTACCGACAGCATTGCCGACGCCAAGTTCATGGCCACACAAGATAGCCTGCAGGCACTCATCCGTCCGGCGATTTTGGCGGGCGATACCGCGAAGGTGAAAAAGCTCACCGCCGAGCACGATTCCGTGGTGAACGAACACCGCAAGATTTTTGTGAAGGACGAACTCTGGGGCGCTTACCAGGCCGCAGGCGGCACGGGCTTGAACGCTTTCACCAGCGACCTCATGACCGCCTACATCGTGACGCTCCCGAAGAATAAAATTGAACTGTTCATGTGGCTGGAATCCGATCGTATGCAGAACGCCGTGCTGCGCGAATTCTATTCCGAACGTATGGTGGTGCGCGAAGAACGCCGCATGCGCTACGATGACAAGCCCACGGGTCGTTTCTACGAAACGCTGAATTCCATGATTTACGAAGCCTTCCCGTATCGTGTGCCGACCATTGGTTGGCCGAGCGACATTATGAACTTGACTCGAGAAATGGCCGACGAACATTACCGCAAGTATTACAAGCCGCGCAATGCGATTCTCGTGCTGGCAGGTGACATTGATACGACCTCCACGATGGAAATGGTGAAGAAGTACTTTGGCCCGATTCCGACGGGCGAGGCTTTCCCGCCGCTTACGATTCGTGACCCCGAACAGGCCGGCGAAAAGCGCCTGACCGTAAAGCGCCCGGATGCTCCGAACCTTTATACTCTAGTGTTTACGACTCCTGAAGTGGGTAACCAGATTCTTTACCCGCTGGACATTGCCGAAGGTGTTTTGAATGGCCGCTCCGGCAGACTTTACAAGCGCCTGATTCAAGAAGAAAAGCTCGCCGTGAGTGTGAAGGCTTCGAATTCGCCGAACAAGTATGTTTCTGAATTCGGCGTGACGGTGAACCTGCGTCCGGATGCCGACCCTGCGAAAGTCGAAAAAATCGTGTGGGAAGAATTGGAACGCTTGAAGACTGAAACCGTGAGCGAACGCGACTTCCAGAAGGTGAAGAATCACGCCTACGCTGGCTTGGTACGCAGCTTGACCGATATGGAAAATGTTGCGACCATGCTTGCCTGGTACGAAATGTACGGCGATTACCGCATCTTCCTCAACTGGGCAGATGAACTCAATAAGGTGACCGCCGCTGACGTGCAGGCTGCCGCTCAGAAGACCTTCGTCCGCGAAAAGAGCGTCGCCGGCTTCCTACTGAAGAAGTAGCATTGTCATGCCGGCTTGAATCGTCATGCCGGGCTTGACCCGGCATCAGCTTTTATACTTTCTTAGGATCGTACGGGTCGATGTGCACGAGCGCATCGACTACATTTTCACCCGCATCAATAATACGGCGTTCCACCTCTTCGGCCAAATCATGCGCTGCCAAAAGTGTCATGTCGGCGGGAACGACCACATGCAAATCCACATGCAAATCGCTGCCCACGTAACGCGTGCGGAACCCGTGAATGCTAATCACATTTGGGCAGGCGAGTGCGATTTCGCGCAACTTTTGGGCCACTTCGGCGCTTGCGCCTTCGTCGGCCACGCGGTGGATTCCCGGCCAAGCAATCTCAAAGCCCGAATGTAGAATGAAAACGGAAACGATAATCGCACCTACGGAGTCTGCAAACCAGAGCGTCGGACAAAGAATGCCGAACAGGACCGCGACCAAGACCGGAATAGAACTATAGGCGTCACTCCTATGGTGCCAAGCGTTTGCCTCGACGGCTTCGCTGCGAATCGCGCGACCCTTCGCCCGCGTGTAGCGGAAAAGCGCCTCTTTCACGATAATCGAAACCGCCGCCATAATCGCCGCAATCCATTCGGGGTGCGACTGCTCGCCGTTTTTAAGTGCCACGACTGCATTGTAACCGAGGCCAATGCCCACGGCGCAAACCGCAAGCCCGATTCCGACCGAAATCAGTGTCTCGAATCGCCTGTGCCCATACGGGTGCTCCGCATCGGGCGGCGAATTCCAAAAACGTGACCCGACGATAATCGCGATGTCCGTGGTAAAATCAGACGCACTGTGAATGGCGTCGGCAATAAGTGCTTGAGACCCGCCAAAATAACCCGCAAAAAACTTGCCAACCGACAAGGCGACGTTCCAGCCGAGCCCCACCCACGTGACGCGGCGAACCTCGGAACTGTCATCTTTTTTTGCAATGCGAGTCATAATCTAGACGAAAGAATGGCGGATGTGTCATCCTGAGCGTAGCCTGTAGGGCGTAGTCGAAGGATCTTGAGCATAATATAAAAAAATGGGGATAAACTCTTGTAAATAGGCAACCTTTTGCGGTGCATACGCATCTAATTATTCGAAAAACGGGTAAGACTTTCTATTTTTAGGTCGCATCTATGAAAAAGCTTTTGAAAATTCTCATCCTCCTCGTGATTCTTGGCGCTATCGCTTATGGCGTCAAGATGTTCTTTTTTTCCGAGAAGGCGAGCGCTGCCGCAGGCCCGCTCGTAAGCACCAAGGTGGTGCAGACCACAATCTCGACCACCATTTCGGCAACTGGTACGTTGGAACCTGTCGACCAGGTGGAAGTCGGTACGCAGGTGTCGGGCGACATCGCCAAAATCAACGTCGACTTTAATTCCAAGGTCAAAAAAGGCCAGATTATCGCCGAACTGGACAAATCCAAGCTCAAGGCCACGCTCACGCAGGCTGAAATTGCCTTCCGTAGCGCCGAAACCGACTATAAGTATAAGGAATCGACCTACAACCGCGTCAAGAAACTTTCCGAAAGCCATTCCGCAAGCGCTGTGGAACTGGAAACTGCCGAATACAACATGAATTCGGCAAAGCTCTCCGTTGAACGCAGCCAGAACGAAGTCAACCAGGCTCGACTTAACTTGAGCTATGCAACCATCAAGAGCCCCATTGATGGCGTAGTCCTGAAGCGCGCCGTTGAAGTCGGCCAGACGGTGGCCGCCTCCATGAGTACTCCTACTTTGTTCGTAATCGCCAAGGACTTGAGCCAAATGAAGGTGATGGCCGCCGTAGATGAAGCGGACATCGGTCAGGTGAAGCAAGGCCAGCGTGTTACCTTCACCGTAGACGCTTTTCAGAACGAAACTTTCAACGGCTCGGTGCAAGAAGTCCGCCTGAATCCGACGACCACGAGCAACGTGGTGACTTACACCGTCGTGATTACCGCCGAGAACCCGGAACAGAAACTGCTACCCGGCATGACGGCGACCTGCACCATCGTGACCCAGGAAATCACCGACGCCATCGCGATCCCGGTGAAGGCTCTCAAGTTTACTCCTGCTGACGGTACCCCGATGGCTGAACCGCCCAAGGGCATGCGCCCGCCGCACCCCGAATCCGGCGATTCTACCGCCAGCGACTTCCCGAAAGGCGACTTTAAGAAGGGTGATTTTCCACCCATGCCGCCCAAGTCCTTCAAAAAACGCCCCGACGGCAAAAAGCCTAGCGGCAACCTCGTGTGGGTCAACATCGACGGCAAGGCGGCGCCTCGCCGTGTCAAGACAGGCATCAGCGACGGCGTGAACATCCAGATTCTCAAGGGGCTTTCCGTGGGCGATTCCGTGGTCGTAAGCCAAGAAACCCTCGGCGCTACCAAGGAAAAGTCCGCCGCCAGCAGCCCGTTCATGCCCGGACCCCCCGGCAAAAAGAAGAAGTAAACATTGACTTGTATCCCGGTTTTTACTAAATTTGGGCTACTTTGAGATTAGATATCGCACAAAAACTTGTTGATTCCGAAGACCGCCGGGTGGTCTGGTCCCGCTCCGATGCCCCCGAAATCTTCGACGAACTGCACCTCAAGGGCGACCTGGTAGCCGAGGTGCTGGTAAGCCCCGAAGGCGAAAGCAAGTGTCTTGTGACCGGTACAATCTCCGGAGTGCAAACTCTGACCTGCTCCCGTACCTTGGAGCCGTTCGACCGCCCCTTTTCGACTGAAATCGTGGCTGAAATAACGCGCACCGGGGTTTCGCAACAGGAACTCGATGAAGACGATGTAGACGTCTTTGCCTACCGAATTCCTCAGGGGCAGAACTTCGTGGACCTTTCCGAGTGCATCCGACAGCTGGTTATTCTACAAGAACCGCAAGCACCCGTGAAAAATCCTGACGAAGATTTTATCTTTGTAACAAACAAACCCGCCGACGAGGAACCTCAAAGCGACCCTCGTTGGGACAAACTCAAGGCTCTTAAGAGCAAAATGGAAAATAGGAGTTAAAAATGGCAGTACCTAAAAGAAAAACCTCGACCGCCCGTCGTGACAAGCGCCGCACCCACTGGAAGATGGAAGTGCCCGCTATGGCTACCTGCGATCATTGCGGTTCCGTGAAGCGCCCGCACCGCGTGTGCCCGGTTTGCGGCTACTACAATGGTGTCGAAGTGATCAACATGAAGGATGCCGAAGCCTAATTAACGGTTCTACTGTTGTAAGGAGATGTCCATGGTAAAAGTTGCTCTTGATGCTCTCGGTGGCGATTTCGCCCCGGACGTAGTGATTGAAGGTGCGGTTAACGCCGTCAACAAGAACGAAAACCTGCATGTGGTTCTGTGCGGACCGGAGGCCGAGGTCAAGGCTAAGCTCGAAAAGCTTGGCTATGCTGGCAAAGGCATTTCTGTGGTCGATGCACCGGATCCCGTGGCCATGGACGAACATCCTGTCGAAGTCCTCAAGAAGAAGCCCCATTCCGGCTTGGTGACTTGCGTCGCCTTGCAGAAGAAGGGCATGGTAGATGCCTCCGTGAGTGCCGGTAACTCTGGTGCCATGATGGCTAGCTGCCTTATGCTTCTTGGCCGTACTACAGACAAATTCAGCCGTCCGCCTATCGGCTGCGTGATTCCGACCGCTGACCGTCCGATCATCTTGGTCGATGCCGGTGCAAACGTCGATGAACGCGCTGCTACCTTGGTGGATTTTGCCATTGCAGGTTCCGCTTTCGCCGAGACCTACTTCGGTTACGAAAAGCCAAAGGTTGGCCTCCTCAATATGGGCGAAGAAGAACACAAGGGCCCGGCTGTGTTGCAGGAAGCTCACCAGTTGCTGAAGGCTGCTCCGGTGAACTTTATCGGTAACATCGAAGGCGAAACGCTTATCGAAGGCGTGGCCGATGTGGTGGTGACCTCCGGCTTTACGGGTAACGTTGTTTTGAAGATGCTCGAAGGCTTCTACGAACTTCACAAGAAGATGTTCGGTGTCATCGATACCCCGAATGGTCGTCGTTTCGACGAAATGTGGGACTACCGTATGACGGGTGGCGCCTTGCTGCTCGGCCTGAACGGTACCGGCATCATTGCTCACGGCCGTTCCGATGCTCTCGCTATCGAAAAGGCTGTGGAAGTGGCTGCCAAGTACGCCGAAAAGGGCGTGTCCAAGAACGTCAACGAACGCCTGCTCGCTATCAAGGATGATTCCTCCGAAGCAAAGTAAGCTTTCTAATTAGCTTATTTGAAACCAGGTTTCAGGAACCCCGAAAAAATCGGGGTTCTTTTTTTTAGACTGAATTGTCATGCCGCACTTGATGCGGCATCAGCTTTTTAGACAGAATTTTCATAAACTCGCTTGTTATGGAAATGTGCTAAAAACCTTATATTTACAATTTCTTGTATACAGGGGCTGACGGTTCGTTTCCGCCTGTCCTTATTTTCTAAATTGTAGCGCGAAACAATAAAATGCGGTCTAGCCGCAGAGGTTTATTTATAATGTCTAAGACGATTCTTCTTTTCCCTGGCCAGGGTGCCCAGTATGTAGGCATGGGCCAGACGCTCGCTTCTACTTTTGAACCGGCCAAGAAACTCATGCAGCAGGCCGACGAAATTCTCGGTTTCTCGCTCTCCAAGCTCATGGCCGAAGGCCCCGAAGATGTTCTGAAGAGCACCGACAACACGCAGCCGGCTCTGTTTACGGTGTCCGCTATGGTCATGGAACTCCTCAAGTCCGAAGGCTTTGCCTTTGACTATGTGGCTGGTCACTCCCTCGGTGAATACTCTGCCATTTACGCCGCCGGCGGTTTCAGCTTCGAAGAAGGCCTCCGCTTGGTGCGTACCCGTGGCGAACTCATGGCTAGCGCCGGTTCCAAGAACCCGGGTGCCATGGCTGCTATCATGGGCCAGGACGAAGCCAAGATTCTTGAACTTTGCGAAGCCGTAAAGGATGCTGGTACCGTGGTTCCGGCAAACATCAACTGCCCGGGTCAGATTGTCGTGTCCGGTGCGGTCGCTGGCGTGAACAAGCTCGTCGAAAACTGCGCTGCTGCCGGTATCAAGGCCATTCCGCTTGCCGTGTCTGGCGCCTTCCACAGCCCGCTCATGCAGTTCGCTCAGGCAGGCCTTGCCGAAGCGATTGCCAAGACCAAGTTTAACGATGTCGAAAAGCCGGTCATCGCCAACGTGATTGCCGAACCGGTCACGAAGGGCTCTGAAATCGCTGACCTCCTGGTGCGCCAGCTGGTGTCTCCGGTTCGCTGGAACGACTGCATGAACAAGGCTATGTCTCTGGGCGTGACCCAGGGTGTCGAAGTGGGCTCCGGCAAGGTGCTCATGGGCCTCATGCGCAAGATCAGCCGCGACGTGAAGGTCACTCCGGTCGAAACGATCGAAGCTTTCCAGGCTCTCAAGGGATAATTTTAACTACAAACCACAGGTAACTACTATGGGTAAACTTACTGGTAAAAAGGCAATCGTGACCGGCGCTTCTCGCGGTATCGGTCTTGCCATTGCAACCAAGCTCGCCAGCGAAGGTGCTGACGTCGCCATCCTTTCCACCTCGGTCAAGGAAGAATTGGCCGCCAAACTTTCCGCCGAACTTGGGGTGCAGGTCAAGAGCTATGCTTGCAATGTGGCCGACTCCGAAACGGTGCAGAACGTGTTCAAGCAGATCATTGCTGACATGGGCACGGTTGACATTCTGGTGAACAACGCCGGTATTACCCGCGATGGCCTGCTGATGCGCATGAAGGACGAAGACTTCGACGCCGTGATCGCCACGAACCTGCGTTCCGTGTTCCTTTGCACCCGCGCTGTCGCCCGCACCATGATGGGCAAGCGTACTGGCCGCATTATCAACATTTCGAGCATTAACGCCCTGCACGGTCAGGCCGGTCAGGCCAACTACGCCGCTGCCAAGGCTGGCATTATCGGTATGACCCGCTCTAACGCCATGGAATTTGCCTCTCGCGGTATTACCGTGAACGCGATTGCCCCCGGTTTTATCGGTACCGACATGACCGCCGCCATGGATGAGGCTACCAAGGAAAAGTATGCCGCCCAGATTCCGCTCGGCCGCATCGGAAAACCCGAAGATATTGCCAACGCTGCCGCATTTTTGGCATCGGACGACGCCTGCTACATCACCGGCCAGATTCTTGGCGTCGATGGTGGGTTGAACGCCTAGGCATTTTTTACTAAATTTGAACTCAAACAATCAATCCAAATGGAGATTACAATGAACGAAGAAATTTTCAAGAAGGTCACCGCTGTTATCGTTGACAAGCTCGGCGTTAAGGCTGAAGATGTGAAGCCGGAATCCGAATTCGGTAACGACCTCGGTGCCGACTCCCTCGACCGTGTGGAACTCGTGATGGCCCTCGAAGACGAATTCGAAGTCGAAATCCTCGACTCCGACGCCGAAAAGTTTGCCAAGGTTGCCGACGTGGTTGCCTTCATCGAAGCTAAGAAGGCTTAATTTATTAGCCTCTCTCGATAAGAAACTAGACTGGGTGGCCCGGAATGGGTTGCCCTTTCTTTTTGAGCGATGAGGCCGCTCGTAAACTCGCTTTGAGGTCGCTTCGCTTTGGGGTTTGTAGATATCCTCTTACCTCAGAGGCGCGTAGCGCCGACCTCATAGCTCACAGCTATATTATACATGGAAAAGAACACTCTACTCCACAAAGTGCTTAAACTCTGGTTTCGCCAGAAGTCCGATGGCGGGCTTGAGGCGAAGCTCGGGTACCGGTTCAAGGATCCTGAACTTTTGGCGCACGCCCTGGTGCACCGTTCATTCTTGACAGGTACTGACCTGCCTTACGTGAGCAACAACGAACGTCTGGAATTCCTGGGCGATTCCGTGCTGAACATGCTCACCACCGAATACCTTTACAAGACTTACCCCGACGACCCGGAAGGTGAACTTTCCAAGCGCAAGAGCGCCATCGTCTCGGGACATGCTTGCGCCCAGTCGTCCAAGGAATGGAGCCTGAGCGAATACGTGAAGGTGGGCAAGGCCGAAGAAAAACTCGGCGGCCGCGGCAAGGAAAGCATTCTGGCCGACGCCTACGAAGCGGTTCTTGGCGCCGTGTATTTGGATGGCGGCCTCGACGAAGTCCGCGTGATTCTGAACAAGTTCCACTTTCCGCGTGTGCAAGAGATTATCTCTGCCGAAGACTTTATCAACCACAAGAGCGAACTGCTGGAATACCTGCAGGGCAAGCTCCGCACGGTTCCGGAATACGTGGTGGTCGATGAATCGGGCCCGGAACACCAGAAGGTGTTCACGGTCGAAGTCCATGTGGACGGCCGCGTGTACGGTCGCGGACAGGGTGGCAACAAGAAGAAGGCCGAACAGGAGGCCTCTCGCGTGTCGCTCGAAATGCTGCTAGCCGAAGCCGCCAAGGCCGAAGCAGAAAAGGGCCCGGAAGAATCCAAGCCCAAGAAACAAAAGCAGCGCCACGTTGGGCTGCCGTAATCTTAGAAAGCCGTAAAAGGAGATCCCGGCTCAAGGCCGGGATGACATTTTAGCGTAAAAAGTCGCTGGGCTTGACGCCGTAGAACACGACATCGTCAATCCAGAATTCCGTGCTGTCGTAGGCGGCGATCGAAATCGTCGTCACCGACTTGCTGATGACTTCCCAGCCGAGGTTTCCGTACTTGTCGTCGCGCGGCTTGAAGTTTTCGGGCTTTATAACTCGTCGCGTCCACTCGTCGCTAGTCTTGAGCGTGTCGTAGGCGAGTGTCTTGCCTTCGGTGTTTGATTCGCCCAAGGTTTCCAGGATAATCGAGATGACGCCTGTGCCGCGAGCGTAGTAAACGATAGAATCGGTCGCGGACAAGTCGCAGGGCGATTCTTCCTTGCAAATCCAGATTCCGTAGAACGACCAGGAACCACGCATGGCTGCCGAAGTTTCCCAATAAATAGCGTTCCCTTCGCGATCTGCGCCCGCTTCGACAATGAATTCCGAGAGGTCTTTGCGGGTTTCGGGAATGATTTCGACTTCGGGAGTCGTCTTGACGCTTGTGTCGGTAGAAGACATGTAGCCCGTTTCGCTGATGCCGAGTTCCTTGATTGTGAATTGGGCACTTGCCGATTCAAAATCCAGCACCTTGACCGAGTCGGGCTCGAAGGTGCGCACGTTTGCAGAAACATCTTCGCCGGCATCGATTTTGGTGGACTGTTCGACAACGCTGTCGCCAATGATCACGCGCATGTCGTATTCGTACGGCGGCAGCGAATCCATTTCGTAAAAGCCTTCGCTGTCGGTTTTAACCAGGCGATCGGTGCCGTACACTTGCACCCAGGCGTAGTCGACGCTGTCGGGCAAGTAAACCTTGCCGCGCAGGCTGCCCGTTTTTTCGAGGGCGTACTGTACGGAATCGCCTTCTTGAATGTCTTTGGCCGAAATCTTGGTGAACAGGCCTTCGCCGGCGTCGACAATTTCAATCATTGCCTCATTTACGCTAAGGCTGTCGATGTGAATTTGGCCCAAGGAATCGGTCGTGAATTCCTCGAAGAAAATAGCTTTGGAAGAATCGTCTTCGATGTCGCGGACAAAGTCCACGGAACGCATGCGGGCGACAACGCCCACCGCCGGTTTAGAATCTTCACGGACAATCTGAATCAAGAACGCGTTTTCGGTTTCAACGGTACTAATGCCCGCGACTTCTTTGTCGGAGCAAGCCCAAAAGGCCAGGGGCGCTAAACACGCGAGTAGCAAAAACAGTCGTTTCATGTTTTACCCCTCTTTCTTGGTTCGTGGATCGTTAGAAATGTCGGCCACCGGGTAAAGCGCAAATACAAACTGCATAGCGCGGTTAGGCTTGTTGACCTCGGCCACTCTGCGTTGTACCTGGCGCCTGAACTCCAGAGTCATTTCGTTCAAGTCGGCAAAGCAGTCCTCATCGACTCCCACCAGCAGCGAAGAAATATTGCGCTGGGCAGGTTCCACTGCAATCAGGGAGTTCTGCGCGAGCGCCAAAAGTTGATTCTGGTAGCTGCGGATGGCGGCGGTCTTTGTGGCTGACCCTGCCGATGTAAAGTTAGCAGTTGTTGCGGCGTAGCGTTCCGAGGCAAGCGGCGTAATGAGCTTTAAATCCTTCAAAACGGTTATGGCTTCGCGGACTTGGTCTTCGGAAACCGTCGGAGAAATCTGCTTGACCAGGTGCGAAACTTCGGCATGCCCGCCGTTCATTTCAATCAGGGCGCGCACCACGGGAATCCACCACTTGCTTAGGAACAGGTATTCGCTTGCACTCAGCTTGCGCAAGTCCACATCTTGCAAGGCGAGCGCCATTTTATAAAGCTTGTCCTTTTTGGCGGGGGACTTGGTCTTGGAGGCGGCCACCAGGATTTCGAAAAGTTCGCCCTTGCGGCCCTTCAGGTCGAGCAAGTCTTTTGCCAAGGGAATGCTGCGGTTCGGCAGGTGCAGTTCCTTGTTCAGCACGCGGAAAACCTGACTCGTGTCGAGCCCGAGCTTTTGGCCCATCATTTTATAGGAATACAGCGGCATATCCAGCTTGCGCTGGGTATAGTAATTCTTGAGCAAGTCCCTGTAATCGCTTATTTCGTCAATGTTGAGCATACCCATAAAATAACCTTTTCTCGGGCCGAAAAGCAAAAAAAGAGCGAATCGTTTTTGACAAAAATGCAATAGAAGAATCTCCAAAGGCGTGATTTTGGCCCGTTTTAGAAGTAATTTGATATTGGTTGGTAAAAAAGAGGGATGTTGGGATGAAATACAATTCATTTTTGACAGTGCTGGCGCTTGTGGCGCCCACCATGGTCTTGGCCAAAGAAGGCCCCTGTGACATTTACGCAAAGGCAAACACCCCGTGCGTGGCGGCGCATAGTTTGACGCGCGCGCTTTTCGGGGAGTATAATGGCAACCTGTACCAGGTTCGTCGAGCCGATGGAGCCACTAAAGATATTCCGCTCGAAGAAAAGGGCGGGTATGTCAATTCCTCGGTGCAAGACGAATTCTGCAAAGGTTCCAGGTGTACCATCTCGATCATTTACGACCAGTCGGAATACAAGAACGACCTGAAAAAATCGCCCGTGGTATACTGGCTTAAAGAAGGCGGTAAAGAGGCGATTGCGGACAAGGCTCCCATTTACATTAACGGGCGCAAGGCTTATGGCTTTTATCGCGACGCCTGGTCTGCCACCGGTTACCGCAATAACAATACCAAAGGTGTAGCCACCGGCGACGAAGAAGAATCCATGTACATGGTCGTTGACGGCAGACATTACAACGACTTGTGCTGTTTCAACTACGGAAATGCAGAAACAACCGGTAACGATGACGGCCCTGGAACCATGGAATGCATCTACTTCGGAAGCGACAAGGACTGGGGCGGTCCAGGACAAGGAAACGGTCCGTGGGTTGCCGCCGACTTGGAAGACGGCGTATTCAAGGGAAACGATGCTGGTTGGCAATGGGGCAAGACCCATACAACACCGTGGCCAGACGCACTTTCTATTGAAGCAGACTATGTGACCGCCATGCTCAAAGGACCGAATGACGGAACGTTCAAGCTCAAGGGCGGCAGCGCTCAAAAAGGAACCCTCAACACCATGTGGGACGGACCGCGCAAAAGAGGCTACAGCCCACGCAAGCTGCAAGGCGCCATCGTGCTCGGCAATGGCGGTGACGGCAGCGACGGCGGTGCAGGAACGTTCTTCGAAGGTGTGATGACCATCGGAAACCCGCCCGATTCCGTTGACGATTTGGTACAGGCAAACATCGTTGCCGCCGGTTACGGAAGCAAAATTGACATTTTCAAAAAAGTCGAAATTGAACCGTTCAAAGATACACTTACCATCCCCGGAAAAATCGAAGTCGAGAACTATGATAAAGGCGGCAACGGCCGCGGATTCCTGGACAGCGATATCGAAAACGAAAACAGCCTCTACCGCGATGACAACGCAGGCCTCGACAGCGCAGAAGGCGCCATCATTTACGGCTGGGGTTATGCCGATGACTGGTTACGTTACACGGTAAAAGCGTCCAAGAACGACTCGCTCACGCTCACGGCGCGCGTCGCCTCCCCAAGCGATAGCACATTCTTCTCCGTACTCGTTGACGAGAAAAAAGTCGTCACCGTGATGGTCCCGAATACCGGCGACTGGAAGACGTTTGAAACGGTTGCGGTTTCCGTGCCCGCAATTGCAGAAGGTGCGCATGTGCTAAAAATAAAGATTGACAAGCCGTACTTCAATCTCGACTGGATTGAATTTACAATCGCAAAATCCACCACCCAAATGCCGAGATTCAAAAGCAACTTCACTTCAACACCACAAACGGCTACCGTATATGACGTTCTCGGAAATCGCGTTATCACTTTCCGTGCAGATGAAAAGACGATATATAGAGCATGGGATAAAGTTCGTATGAATCTTCCCAACGGAATTTATGTCATCAAAACGAACAATAAAATTGTCCGAGCAGTAAAGACAAAATAAGACACCTCCACACACCCCAAAAACACCCCGCAGGCTCTAGCTTGCGGGGCGTTTCTATTGAAAGGGTGGATATCTGACTAAATGAGACCTTCGAAGAAGTTGTTACCCCAATGAGACTCCGTATTTGGCTATCGCATTAAAGAACTTACGACGCCAAATACTCCGCGCTTCTACGGCTCGTTAATACGAGCCGCATCCGCTTGGCGCAAGGGCAACATCTTTTAAATCAGTCCTTCAAAGAAGTTGTTGCCCTTGTCATCCACGAGGATGAATGCGGGGAAGTCCTTGATGGTAATCTTGCGGATGGCTTCCATGCCGAGTTCCGGGAAAGCCACGATGTCGTTGCTCAGAATGTTCTGTTCAGCGAGGATGGCTGCCGGACCGCCGATAGAGCCGAGGAAGAATCCACCGTACTTCTTGCAGGCGTCGGTCACGTCCTGAGAGCGGTTGCCCTTGGCGACCATGATCATCGAAGCACCCTTGCTCTGGAAGCGCATCACGTACGGGTCCATGCGGTTAGCCGTCGTCGGGCCGAAGCTACCCGTGGGCATGCCTGCCGGAGTCTTGGCCGGGCCGGCGTAGTAAATCGGGTGGTCAGAAACAACCTTCAATACGGTCTTTTCTTCGTCCGTGAGTTCTTCGCCGCGTTCCTGCTTGTCGAAGATTTCGGCAATCTTCGCGTGTGCCATGTCGCGGGCCACAATCATCGTGCCCTTGAGGCTAAGGCGAGTCTTCACCGGATACTTGGTGAGGTCGGCGAGCACTTCCTTCATCGGACGGTCGAGGTCAATTTCAACAGCCGGAGCGAGGTTCACGGCGTTGCCAGCCGGGATGTAGTTTTCCGGATGGTGTTCCATCTTTTCGAGCCAGAGGCCGTTTTCGTCAATCTTTGCCTTGATGTTACGGTCAGCAGAGCAGCTGACGCCGATAGAAACTGGGCAGCTTGCTGCATGACGCGGAGCGCGGATCACGCGAACATCGTGCACCAGGTACTTGCCGCCGAACTGGGCGCCAATGCCCGTCTTCTGGCAAATGTGGAGAACCTTTTCTTCCATTTCAAGGTCGCGGAAAATACGGCCGCCTTCAGAACCGCTCGTCGGAATATCGTCGAGGTAGCCGCAGCTAGCGAGCTTCACCATGTGGGTGTTCATTTCGGCAGAGGTACCACCAATCACGATGGCGAGATGGTACGGAGGGCAAGCGGCTGTACCGAGAGTTTTCACCTTTTCAGCAAGGAACTTTTCCAAGGACTTCGGGTTGAGGAGCGCCTTGGTCATCGGCCAGTAGTAAGTCTTGTTAGCAGAGCCACCGCCCTTAGCGACGAACAAGAACTTCATTTCGGCACCTTCTTCAGCGTGGATATCAATCTGAGCCGGGAGGTTGCAACCGGTGTTCTTTTCTTCGTACATCGTCAAGGGAGCAATCTGGCTGTAGCGAAGGTTCTTGGTGGTGTAAGCGTTGTAGACACCTTCAGAAATCGCTTCGGCATCGTCGAAACCCGTCCAGACCTGCTGGCCCTTGTGGGCAACGCAAATAGCCGTACCGGTGTCCTGGCAGAACGGGAGGATGCCCTTGGCGGCAACGCAGGCGTTCTTGAGCATGGTGAGGGCGACAAACTTGTCGTTGTCCGAAGCTTCCGGATCCTGGAGAATCTTCGCGACCTTGGCCGTGTGGGCCGGACGGAGGCAGAATTCAACTTCTTCGAAAGCGGCCTGGGCGATCTTCGTCAGGGCTTCCTTGGAAACCTTGAGAATCTTCTTGCCTTCGAATTCGGCGACGGAAACGCCTTCCTTGCCGAGGTTCACGTATTCGGTAGTATCTTCACCGTGCTGGACGGTAGCTTCGTATTTGAATGCCATAGTAGAATCTGGGGTTGATTGTGTCATTGCAGTCGTCCCCGGTGTCTGGCCTCACGGAGGTGAGGGCGGGGAAGACATTTTATGCGTGTAATTTAAAATTTCTGACGCTTTTGGTCTAAATATCCCGCCCGAATGGAGCGGTTTTACCCGTGGCAGTGTGAGGAATATCTCAAAATGGCGATGAATGGACGGAAAATGGCGACAATTTGTACTTTTTTTATAAAAAAGTTGGCAGACAACCGAAATTTGTACTATTTTTTACATCGTTAAAAGTTTAAACTGAAGAGGAAACTATGAAGATCAAGACTCTCATGTTGGCAACTATGCTTGCCTCTGCTGTTGTTTTTGCAGCCCCGGCTGCCAAGGACGCTAAGGCTGCCGCACCGGCCGCCAAGCCCGCTGCCGCTGCTCCGGCTGCTGAAGCCGCCAAGCCGGCCGAAGCTGCTGCACCTGCCGCAGCCCCCGCCGCTGCTCCGGCTGCCGCTCCTGCCAAGGCAGAAGCTGCCAAGCCCGCTGCCGAAGCTAAGCCGGCTGAAGCCCCGAAGGCTGAAGCTGCTAAGGCTGAACCGGCCCCCGCCGCCGCTGCTCCGGCTGCTGCACCTGCCGCTGATACTGCTAAGGCTGCCGAAGCTGCTCCTGCTGCCGAAGCTGCCGCTGCCCCGGCTGACTCTGCTGCCGCTCCTGCTGAAGCCGTAGCTGCCGAAGCTGCTCCGGCTGACACCGCCAAGACCGAAGTGCTCGAAGCCAAGGCTGAAGAAGCTCCGGTTGACAGCGCCGCTCTCGCCAAGGCCGAAGAAGAAAAGAAGGCTGCCGAAGCTGAAGCTAAGGCCAAGGCCGAAGAACAGGCTGCTCTCGAAAACAGCTCTGCCGGTTCTGCCAAGTCCACCATCATGGAAAACCCGTGGGAATTCCTGATCGTGTCTGCCGCCTTTGTTGCCTCCGTGCTCGTGATCATCTTCACCGGCAAGGACTAATCTAGCGGTTTAAAATCCACAGATTTTTAGAGGTCGATGCCTACGGGCACCGACCTTTTTTGTAAACAAAACTAAACCTTGTTCTATATATTTCTTACTAAAATCTTTTATACGAAACAGCGTGTCCCAAATCATAAAAAAACGCCCTTTTTGAGAGCAAAAAGGGAACATTTTCTGGTTTTTGAGTGACCGCTTTTAGGTTTATAAATCTATTTTTAAAACGTGTATTTGGGATTTATGGAACGGGTATCTGCAGTACCCGTGTTGGCTGTATTATAAAGGAGGCTTTTGTGCCCGTTAAAAAGAATCTGTTTGCCGCGCTTACTATAGCTGCGTTTGTTTCGTTTGCCTTTGCCGCCGAGCAAGAGCAGCCTACGCCCTACGACCTGATTCGCCCGGTCTACCCGCTTACGTGGGATACGACCGTCTTTGATCATTACGACACGACGGTGACCAAGAAGCACAATATGGTGCCCAAGAACCGCACTCCTGCCTCTTACGTACCGAACGCCTTGATTCCCGATACCTTGAACCAGGCTTATTTGGATGCGATTAACTACCGTATGTCGCCGATTCGTATTAACCAGGCCGGTTACTTGGAAAGCGACCCTGAAAAGCAATTCTACTACGTGGGTACGGCGACGACGTTCGAAGTGGTCGATATTGACGGTAATTCCCTGAACCCGAAGGTGACAGGTTCTTTAGCCAGTAGCGGTTTCCAGACCTCTTCGGATTGGACTATCATTGCCGGTACTAATGCGGCTACGAATGACCAGAAGCGTTACCAGGTGGATATTACGGGACAGTCCGGTATTATTCAGGTGGGTCACATTCCTGGTAACGTTCCGACGGATACCCGTTTGCGCATCAAGGTCGGAAATGATATTTCGAGTACCTTCATTGTGAGTGACAAGGTGTATTCCATGGTGAAGGATGCTGCCCTCAAGTTCTACGGCATTAACCGTAGTGGTGATGGTGATTCCTGGTTTCACCCCGCAAGCCACATGAAAGATGGTGCTGGTGCTGTAGTTACGGGTGCTGCTGATGTACGCGACCAGTATAATGCCGCTCTTGCGGGAACTTTGCAAGGTGGTTACTATGACTGCGGTGACCATTTGAAGGAATCCCAGACTCAGATGTATGCCTTTATGGTTGCCGCCGTTCTTGCTGCTACCAATGCTGATGCCGACGAAGACCACTATGCCTTTAACCACGGTGAAACGGTGAATAAGGACGGTGTCCCGGATATGATGCGCGAAGCAAAGCATGGCGCTGATTATGTGTTGCGTGCCTATGTCCGTGCCAAGGGTGTGATTGACGATATGGCTCTTTCTGTGGGTAACTTCGGTTCTGACCACGGTTGGTGGGGCCGTCCTGAAAATAGCGACTTGCTTCCTGTTGATGGTTCTGCTGCAGCGACGGACCGTGGTGGTCCTATGTCTCGTACCGTGCGCCTTGGCGAAATCGGTGCAAATATCGGTGGTGAAACGGCGGCGGGCCTTGCCCTTGTGGGTAAGCTTTATTCCGATTATAAGGATCCTAAGTATGAGGCTTTTGCTGACAGCTGTTTGAAGGTTGCAAAGGAAATGTATGAATTTGCAAAATCGATGGCTCAGGGCAAGACCTATAAGAATAATACCGAAGCTGCCGGCTGGTCTTCTCCGGCCTACAACGGCAACAACGAATATTTCGATGATTTGGCACTCGCCTCTGTTGCCCTTTGGTATGCCACAGGTGATTCGAAGTATGGTGACGACGCTATCCGTTCCAAAACGCTTGGCACGACGGTTCCGCAGTCGTTCATGGAAAACTGCGTGGGTTGCTTCGACGGTGGTTGGTTCGTGACAGATAACAAGGGCTTCCTTAAGAATGTCAAGAATACCAGCTGGGCAAATGCCTACGCCTATGCGACCTATGCTCTTTATAAGTTGATTCTTGCTGACGAAAACAAGGCCATTAATGAATTTGGCTTGACAAAGGAAGAACGCCTGAATGCCATCGAAGACTGTATCATGAGCATGATCCACAACCTGGCTGACGTGAGCGCCGGTACGGCGACGATTGTTTTGCCTCGCAAGGATCCTTCTAACTACATGATCCAGGATATCGGCTGGAAGGGTAACGAAGTCAAGTATGACCCGATTTGGTTCTCGATGCAGACGGACCAGACCTGGATTTACAACCGTTATCAGGCCGGTAACATCTTTGAAGTTTTGGCATATGCCGACGTCGCCAAGGATATTGAAAAACAGAATTTGGCTCTCCCGAACTTGGGCACCCCCGACTGGAAATCCGATGAAATGCACCAGCTGGGTATTAATCAGTTGAACTACTTGCTCGGTGTGAACCCGTGGGATGTGTCCTACATTTTGGGCGTTGGCGACAAGAACGATGCTCACCCGCACCATCGTGCCGCTAACCCCGAAGGCAAGAACCAGCCGGGTGCCGGTTACAAGTACCGCCCGCCTGTTGGCGCCCTTTATGGTGGCGTGACTCCGGGGGCTACAAACTCCATGGTTCCCGACAACAAGAGCTGGGAAGACTACCATAAGTCTGAAACTTGTATCGATGCTGCGGCTACTCTTGTGAGCTCTGGTATGCTTGCTGCCGCCAAGTTCGATCGCACGATTGCCCCGGGCGTGAGCGTGGAAATCCGTCACGTGAGCATGGACTCTGCCATTGTGGTGGTCAAACTTTCGACTCGTGGTACGGCAAGCCTTTACTACGGTATCGACGAAGCTTCGATGACCGAAACTGCCGTTCCGGACGACAATGCGGCCGGCGTGCAGCACGAAATTATCTTGCGTGGCTTGCAGCCCGGTACTGCCTACCATTTCTACGCCGTGGGCCAAAATGCCTATGTGCCGGAAAACCTGACCATCAAGTACATGGTGGATTCTACCAAGACTCCGTTCAGCTTTACCACTCTCAATACGGTGGAAAGCGCCCAGATTACGAATGTGACTGTCTGTAATATGTTTGGAGACAGTGCCGAAATCATGTGGTACACTCCGAATGGCGAATACGAATCCAAGATTTATTGGGATACAGTCCCGCATGCTACCGCTTCTGAATACGCCTTTAATAGTGGGGCAAGCAATGCCGACGTGTCGGGCATTCCGACCAAGTTCCACTACGTAAAGATTGGCGGCCTTAAAGAAAAGACGACATACTACTACATGGTCGAAAGTAACGGTCAGTTCACCAATGTTGACGAAAAGACGGGAGAAATGCTCAAGTTTACGACTCCGGTGGGTTGGTACGACTTTAGTGTCCGTGCTTATCAGTATGACTTCGGTGGCACTGAATTCCTGAACCTGAACATCTATAACAACGAGGCGCGTCCATTCGATAGTTTGACGCTTCGAATGTACTTTACGGCTCTCCCCGAAGAAGTTGAAAAATGCGCCACCTTGATTGACTCCGATATTTGCCAGGCCTACGATGAAGCTGGCTTCAACAAACCCTGCGAAAATGACCGCGAACTCCGCGACTTGATGCGTGCTGCATTGCCTGTGCGTTTGGATGACACTTACGATGCAACAACAGGAAAGTATTCCTATTACTTCCCGGTTCCTTTGGGATCGTCTATTATCAAGTCCCAGTCACGCTTGCGTGTTGACTTGACCTATTCTTCGGGTATTTCTAATGACAATTACCAGACTTGCGAAACGTTGCGTTCTGCAGCTAAGAAGCACATGGACAAGAAGACCGACTGGTCCTGGGCTCCGCATAAGTTCCTGGACGATGGTGCCGATTACGATGGTATGCCGTATGAAGACAAGGACTATGGCGATATCGATGGTGAAATTCCTGTCAATCCTTATATTGTGGTTTATCGTAAAGATGAATTCATTTGGGGTTATAGCCCCTCGGCGCAGGAAATGTCGACCAAGCGTGCCCATTACAAGATGGATGTGAACTTTGATGCTCCGTTCAATGTGTCTAACAATTCTTACGTGCAGATTGACCAGACCAGCAGTACGGTGTACGTAAAGGGTTATGCTCAGGTTTCTGAACAGGGCTACATTACCCGCATTTGGGCGAATGGTCAGGAAATCAAGACGGTTATCGATCGAATCGGTGACGAAATCTTCTTGCTGGATTATGAAAACCACGAAATCATCGCTCACTACAACGTGACGAGTGGCAACGGCACCATTGACTCGACCGGTCTCTGGACGCTCAATATCCCGGTGAAGATGAAGATTGGTAGCAACAAGATTGACTTGACGCTTTTCGCCGGTGCTAACCCCGAATGTGAAGAATGTGCCGAAAACGGTGGTTGCGCATTCATTAACCGTACCTACTATGTGCAGTTCACTCGCGGCAACCTCACGGCCTCTAGCCTTACCATTAAGGACGAAGCTGGCAACCCGGTGGCATCTCCGGCCGATCCGTCGAATACCCGCTTCTATGTTTACCTGAACGACAAGGATAAGGCTGGTACTTCTGCCCCGATCGAAGTCTTGGTAATCAACAACAAGAAGAGCGATACCTTGAAGGTCAAGATGGTGGAAGACGCTTCTAATCCGGGTAGCTTCAAGAGCGCGAACGCCATTACGGCAACCTCCATTGCTCCGGAAGCAAGAAATAACACCCAGATTTCGTTCTTCGCCGGTGACACGATCCAGGTGATTTACATTGACCCCGATGACGAAGAAGACGTTTCTAAGCAGAGCTTCTTTGCCGAATCCAAGTACCCCGAACCCACGAAGGTCTTGGCTCAGGATAGCGACTGCGACAACATTGCCGACAAGCTGGTGGTGACATTCAGCAATGCACTGACAAGCGACTACAGCTTCGACAGCATTCGCGTGTACCTGCCCGGCATGGCCGATACGGTGACGCTTAAGGTGGATCCCGCCTCGGCACTGGACCAGAGCGACGTGGTGGTGGATTTGCCTGCAACGCTCGGTATCGAAGAAAATGCCGCTCCTGCGGGCATGTCTACGGTGTACATGAAGGCCGAAGGCGCTACCAACGCAAGTCGCATGGCAATTTCCGATGGCATTCTGCCGCAGCTAATGAGCGTGACGATTCTTGAAAATCCGAATCGCGAATATCCGGAAGATACCGTGATGATCGCCTTTACCGAACCGGTGATTCTCAATTCCGCAAGCACTTGGCCGTTGGATATTGTCGGCGTCACCGGTGCCGCCATTAGCGTGGTGGGCAAGGCGACTACGACTAACGACGGCAAGAGCTGGATGTTTGCCATTACCGGCAACACCGATGGCGCTTTCGTGAAGGAAGGTGCTACGGTCATGGTGAAGGGCAACCAGGTGGCCGACAAGGCCTTGAACGTGCTTGACCCGACTCTGATTTGTAAGACGGTCAAGGTGGCGGAAACCCCGAGGCCGGTACCTGTTACTCTTGCCGAAATGCGTGACCACGAAGGCGACGGCTACCCCGACGAACTCTACATGAAGTTTGCCAAGAAGCTCCGCGACAAGGACATGCTCGACAGCTTTGTGGTGGAATGGGGCCTGAAGGGCGAAGTCCGCAGCATGTTGCCCGAATGGGAACATACGTTTGAATATGGTACCCACGAAGAAACCAAGATGGCTGCCGATTCGTCTCTTGCGACTGTGACGATTGCCGATACGTTCTCGGTGATTACCATTAAGCTGACTCCTGCAAATACGTTTGCCTACGGTTCGACCACCGGTGCTTACGACGGTTACGGCCGCGTGACTCCGCGCCTTGGCCCCGAAGGTGGCTTCTTTGACAAGTATTACCCGATTGTGGACAAGTGCCCGCCGGTGATTTTGACCGCGGTGTGGCAGGGCTTCGATGTGGGCGACGATTCTTACGGTTCTCAGGACTACGTGACCCTTACGCTGTCTGAACCGCTCGATACTGTGCCTACCGGCGCCTATGTGGTGGAACGCAAGCGCGAAGCCAATGCAGGCGTGTTCTTTAGCCCCAAGCAGAACCCCAGTCTTTCGCTGACTTACATGACGCACTCCACTTCGGCAAAGCTTGGCTACAAGCACAAGTATAACGAAGCCATTTGGATTGCGGACTCCGTGCGCCTGGTTTCTGATCCGGAAGCAAGCTACTTCAAGGATCTGTTTGGCCAGTACGCCGGCTACGCTACTCCGTGGGTGCCTGTGACCGGTTCTGTGTCCAAGATCAAGTTCACCATTACGACTGTGGATGGCGTGACCAAGTCCAGGAACGCAAACGCTATGTACTATGGCGGCGTCCCGATGGATCCGAATGTGAACTTCCGCTTGACGACCTTGAACAAGAGCAACGAAACGGTTGTGGTGGCCGAAGGCAACAGCAAGTTGCATGATGTCATTAGTTCGCCGATTCGTAACTACGTTCATGGCGGCCCGGTCTTTATGGTCGAAATCGCATTGCCCGATGTGTTGGACAAGACGGAACTCGGCGAAGCCAAACGCGATTACGATGTCAAGCTTGAAATGGACATCTTCAACAACATGGGCTCTTATGTGAACAGGGCGACATACTCCTTCAAGTCGTCGCAGCTCCAAGAATACATCTCGGCAAGCAGCACTTTGACCCTTTACCTGGAATGGTGCGCTCCGGAAGATTATCCGAAGAGTGCCGACGGCAAGAAGATTGGTACTGGACCTTACATTGCAAAGTTCAATACCAAGGCCAAGAGCGAGTACCTGCCGCAGAAGGCTGACGAAGGCGACCGAACCGAAACGTTCAAGGATTCGGATACCTTCACCAGAACCTTCGGTTTCAGAAGGGCAAAGAACTAAGGATTACATAGCCGCGGAAGACAATCCGCGGCTTTTAGATGGGTGAAATAAAATGGCAGAGAGCTTGTTTTCCGATTCTCCGTACCTTTTGGTACTTTCGGTGCTAGCCCTTATTGTATCGTTTTATTACCCTGTTTTGCTAGAACGCAAGATGACGGCACGCCGTTTGCCGAAACCCTTGCGTATGATGGTGCTTGCAAATATTGCCTGGAACGCTTGTAGTATTCTAGGCATCCTCTTCTTTTACGGCCCCATAGAACCCGATCTGTCTGGCCGCTATATTGGTCGCCAGCTCGTCTTTGGATTGCAGGCCTTGTGCTGGGTGCGTGTAGGTGTTGCCGTTTACGACATGTGCGAATTGGTGCTGTATAGCCGCCGCACCGTATTCAAGGCGCTGTCCGCTTATGTGGGCATGATCGTGATTATCGCCCTTACCACCGTGTTTGTGCTTTGCCCAGAAGTGGTGCCCGAATTTGACTTGTTCGGGTTCCATCCCTTTGAAGGAATGCCGATATTCAAGACCTTTACGGTTGTCTATGTGCTGTTCTTTTTACCGCCTTGCTTGATCGTGATTTACCAGTTGTTGCTGGGCTCCCTTAATTCGCTGGACCAAACGGTGCGGCATACGGGCGCCTACATGGCCGGTAGCTTTACCCTGTGCTTGATTGTTGCGGTTCTTTTTGATTTCCTCATTCCCATCATCAAGGAATTTGGCGCTTGGCATGGCGGGTTCCAGTTCATTGTTTGGCACCAGTTCTTGACGCTGTTCCTGGCACTGCTTTGCGGTCAGTACTACACGTCTGCCAGGTTTAGGGACATGGGGGCCTTCTGGTTCTTGCAAAAGCTGATTACCAAGATCGAAGACGGTATCATCTACTACGATGATGCCGGGCGAATCAAGGCGGTGAACCATGGCGCAACCAAACTCTTGGGCCAGTCTTCTATTAATTTGTGTGGAAAATCCATCAAGAATGTCTTGCCGCCGAATCTTGAATTCTTCAAGGAATCGGTTTACAGCGATGTCCGCATGAACATTAACGGCGAAACTCACGTGATGAAGATTTACCTGTTCAAGTGCAGGCAGACTCTCATGACGGTCGTCAACATCGCCTTTTTCATGGACCAGTCCAAGACCTTGTTGCTGCAGCAGAACTTGAAAACGCTGAACGAACAGTATGTGGAATATACTCATGACCTGGTGCGTTATCAGGACCGCTTGAACAAGGAAGCGTCTATCAAGGCAGAAAAAGAAAACGTGCTGAACACCTTGATTAACGCATTGCCCTTTAGAGTGTGGTACAAGAGCGAACTGGGCGTTTACCAGAAGCAGAACCAGCTGGACCTTGCCAAGCGCGGCTCGCGCGAAGGCGCCCGCGACAACAACGAAGATATTTCTATCTACGAAAAAGAGGCCCGTGAAAAGGGCGAAGTCAAGGTCTATACTTCTTTCGAAGATAAAGACGGCGTCGAAATTTCACAGGACGAAGCCAACCGCCTTACAGCCTTGGGCGAACTGGTGCAGACGTTCGATAACATGTACATTCCGATTATTCAGCAGGGTGCGGCTCCTTACAAGACCTTGTGTCTTAAGGTGGACATGACCGAACAGCGCAGGCTTGAATACGAACGGAACATGTTGCGCGAACAGAAGTTCATTCACTCCCGTCTCGAAGAACTGGGCTCCATTTGCGGCGCGTTCGCTCACGACTACAACAATATTCTTGGCGCCCAGTTGGGCTTCTTGGAACTCACGAAGGAATTGCTTGGTCTGGAGAAGATTGAAGATCAAAAGCCGCAGTTGCTCTCTTTTGTGTCGGAAGCTTTGAAGGCGTCTAACCGTGCCAAGGATTCGCTCAATGAATTGCTGAGCGCCATTCGTGGTAATGCCGATGCGGCAACACCTGCTATCGTGTTCTCGCCTTACATGATTATCGAAGACGTGGTCCGCAAGATTTCTCTGACCTTGCCGCCTAACGTGAAGGTGCATAGCGAGGAACTGGACAAGAACATTAAGGTCCGTGGTATTGTGGCCTCTCTCGACCGCATTATCAGTAACCTCGCGAACAACGCCCTGTTTGCTATGAAGGAAACGGGCGGCGGATCTCTGACCTTCAAACTTTATCCTGAAGTTCTCGAATCTCAACTGGTGACGCCTTATGCTCCGCCGGTTCCTGCTGGCTCGTATGCCAAGTTTGAAATCGCCGATACGGGCTCGGGTATGGATTCGAACACCCTGGAACGTATTTTTGCACCGTTTTTCACCACAAAGGCGCCTGGAGAGGGTCTTGGATTGGGACTTTCTTCGGCCTTAAGGCTGTTAAAAGAGGGAAATGCCTACTTTACAGTGCAGACAACGTTGGGTGAAGGAACTACATTTTATCTATATTGGCCAATGGAAACTGAAACGAAGGAGGGCTAGTGCCTACAATCCTGATTATTGATGACAACGAGCAGTTTAATTTGATGCTCAAGTCCGCCCTTGAGATCAAGGGTTACAATGTGGAAACGGCAAAGAACGGTAAAGAAGCCAAGACTCTTTACCAGAATAAGACCTATGACGTGATTATTACCGACATCATTATGCCGGACGTCAATGGCTACGAAGTCATTTTGGACTTGCGTCGCTTGAACATGAGCGATCGCACTATCGCCGTGAGCGGCGGTGGCCGTACCTCTGCCGAATACTACCTGATGACTGCCCAGCATTTTGACGCTGCGGCAACCTTCAACAAGCCTGTAGACTTGCAAGCCCTTCGTGCGAAGGTCGAAGAAATCATCAAGAGCCATTCGTAAGTAGGTCGCGATGAATATCCTGATCGCGGACTTGGATCAGAAATTTATCGACGATATCCAGCACTCTTGGTCGGTTGCGGGGACAACCTTGTTCACCTGTACCCGCGAGAGTGACTTAATGCCCATCGTCAAGAAGGATTCGATAGACCTGGCGTTTATCGAAGTTCCCTTTTTAATGCAGGACAACATGGACATGGTGAGCTTCTTGAAGGAGCGTCACCCGGGCATTGAAATCTTCGTGCTTTGCGACGACCGCAACTGGCAGGGCGCTGCCGCTGCCATTACCCGCGGTGCAAACACGTTCCTGAAAAAGCCCATTTCTATATCTCAGTTGGAATCGACGGCCCAGAAGGTTCGTGCCCAGCAACTGAACAAGTCCAACAACCAGCTCATGGAATCCCAGGTGCTGGACGGCCTCTTGGGGAACACCCCCGAGATGCGCAAGATTTTAAAGACTGTCTACAAGGTGGCTCCCACCAACAGTACGGTGCTCATTACCGGCGAATCCGGTTCGGGCAAGGAATTTTTGGCCAATGTGATTCACCGCTACAGCAAGCGTGCCGCCGAACCGTTCGTGGCGGTAAACTGTGGCGCTATTCCCGAAAACTTGGTGGAAAGCGAACTCTTCGGTAGCAAGAAGGGTTCTTATACCGGTTCTACCGCCGACAAGAAGGGCTTGTTTGAATCCGCCAATGGCGGTACGCTCTTCTTGGACGAAGTCGGCGAATTGTCTGCAGCAACCCAGGTCAAACTTTTACGTTTTTTGCAAAGTCACGAAATTCGCCGTGTGGGCGATACCCAACCGCAGTACTTGGACGTGCGTGTGTTGGCTGCAACAAACCGTGACTTGCAAGAGGCTATGCAAGAAGGCCGTTTCCGCGAAGACTTGTATTATCGCCTAAACACCTTCCATTTGCTTTTGCCGCCGCTCCGCGAACGCAAGCCTGCGCTCCCGAACTTGATCAAGTATTTCATTTTGAAAAACAAGGATGCCCAGGGCAAGGAAATTGTCGACCTTGAACCGGCGGCTTTGTACGCGTTGACTAAGTATTCGTATCCGGGCAACATTCGTGAACTCGAAAACATTATCGAGCACGCTACTGTGTTAGCTGAAGGCGGCGTGATCCGCCTGGAAGACTTGCCCGAAGAGGTGCAAGCCTATGCCTGCGAACAGACGATGGCGATTCCGCATATTAAGGGCGACCACAATGCAGAGCCCCAGGTAATTGAAGCGGAGTCGGTGGAAGTACCGGGAATCTCCTTTGAAAGCGGCAAGTCCGAAAAGAAGGCCGCTGCTGAAAGCGAAGCGGATGGCGAACTCTTGTCGCTCGAAGAAATGGAACGCAGGCACATCCTGCGTGCCTTGAGCGTGTGCAACGGCAACCGTACCGAAGTCTGCAAGCGTCTGGGAATCAGCCGCGCTACCTTGTGGCGTAAACTGAAAGAACTTAAGATTACTATGGATGGCGACGATGCCTGATTTTGAAAATCAACATAATTCATACGAAGGCCGTCAGGTTCCCATGGACCTGGATGCTGAACGTTGCCTGCTTGGAAGTATTTTGCGCGATCCGGACGTGATGGGTAATGCCATCATGATCATTAAGGACGAAAGCTTTTTCTACTTGGAAAAGCATCAGCTGATTTGGACTGCCCTTTGCACGCTTAACCGCAATGTGACACCGATTGACTTGGTGACTCTCGCTGCCGAACTTGAAACCATGGACAAGCTCAAGTTGGTGGGTGGTCGCGAATACCTGTTCGAACTCATGGAATCGGTGGCCTCGTCGGCCAATGCGGATTGGCATATCGAACTTCTGCGCAAGAAGGCGACGCTCCGCAAGCTGATCAAGTCTTCGTCTGCGGTCATCAAGAATGCGATGGATCCGGCGGCAGTTCCCGACGAGGTGCTGCAAGATGCCGAACGCGATATCTTTGCGATTGCTGACGACCAGATTCGCGATTCGTTGAAGCCGATTCAGAATTTCGTGACGCCGCTCTTGGAACGCCTGAACAACCGCAAGGACGGTATCACTGGCATTCGTACGGGCATTACTGAACTTGACGAACTCACGAACGGACTCCAGAAGTCCGACTTGATTATTCTCGCGGCACGTCCTGGTGTGGGTAAGACTTCTTTCGCACTTACGATTGCGGCGAATGCGGCAATCAATTTTCATCAGAATGTGGCCTTCTTCAGCTTGGAAATGGACGGTGTCCAGCTGGCTCAGCGTTTACTTTGTTCGCAAGCGCAGATTGACCAGAGCAAGCTCCGTAACGGCTATCTCAACAGCGACGAAAAGAAAAAGCTGATTGCAGCCGTGTCGCCCATTCAGCAGGCTCCGCTTTACGTAGACGATAACGCAGATCTCGGTATCATGGAACTTATGAGTAAGGCCCGCCAGCTCAAGCGTAAGGGCAAACTCGACTTGCTGATTATCGACTACCTGCAGCTCATGAAGACGGGCAAAGAAGAAAACCGCGCCGTGGCTATCGGTGCAATCTCCCGTGGCCTCAAGATTCTGGCGAAGGAAATGCAGATTCCGGTCATCGCGCTCGCACAGCTTAGCCGTAAGGTCGAAGAAAAGGGGCGCGAACGTCCGCAGCTTTCTGACTTGCGTGAATCGGGTTCTATCGAACAGGATGCTGACATGGTGTGGTTCGTGGAACGTAAGTTCGTACAGACTCACCGCGAAGAAGATAAGCATACTGCGGAACTGATTGTGGCAAAGCACCGTAACGGTTCGGTGAAGGATATTCCCATGACCTTCATTCCGGAATACACAACGTTCTACGATTTCACTCCTGAAAGCGAAGGCGGTGGCGAAGCTTATGCTTACGACGATGCCGGCGATATGGGACCAGCTGATTTCGGAAGTTACTAAGGAGTCCTAGATGCAGTTAGTATTAGCCCCATTTATCTGGTTTGGCGAGGTTCTCGTAACCGGTATTTCGGCTATTGGCGAAGTTATCTGCATCTTGTTGAATACTCTCAAGCAGCTCCGCTTTATCCACAAGAATCCGGTGCTTATTGTCAAGCAGATGATTTCGATTGGCGTGTCATCGCTTCCGCTGTTGTTCGTGACGTCTATCTTTACGGGCATGGTGGCTACGGTGCAGGCCGAATTCGAATTCCACAATCTGGTGGCCGATAAGTTCGTGGGTACTGCCGCCTGTAAGATGATTCTGATTGAGCTTGGCCCCTTGCTGACGGCGATTGTGCTTTCGGGCCGCGTGGGGTCTGCTATTGCGGCAGAACTCGGCTCCATGAAAGAAAAAGAGGAACTGGCCGCCTACACGGTGCTCGGTCTCGATACCTACCGCTATTTGGCGATGCCGCGCTTTGTGGCCTTCTTTACCATGGTGCCCTGCCTTACGGTTATTTCTAATGCCTTGGGCATTATCGGTGGCTGGATTGTTTGCGTGCTCGGCCTCGATATTACCACCTATACTTACGTGACCGGTATGCAGTACCTGTTTGACCCCATGGATTTGTGGTCGGGTACGCTCAAGTCTTTTGTATTCGGAACCTTGATTTTCTTGCTGGGTTACTACCATGGCGTCAATGCCAAGGCGGGGGCCCGCGGCGTGGGTATCGCTACCATGAGCGTGGTGGTTTCCAGCTGCCTCATGATTTTGGTTGCAGACTTTGTTTTGGACGCTATCCTATTCTTCTAAGGTGTCACTATGCCCAACGTAAAAATAGACCCAAACGATATCGCTATTCGCCTTAAGGGACTCAAGAAGTCCTTTGGCCCGCAGGACGTTCTTTGTGACGTGAACCTGGATATTCGCCGTGGCGAGACTATGGTGATTATCGGTAAGTCCGGTGGCGGCAAGTCCGTGATTCTAAAGCACATGATTGGGCTTTTGCAACCGGATGGCGGCGAGGTGACGGTGGACGGCGTGACGATCAGTACGCCCAAGTTCTTTGACACGCACACGATTCGTCGTAAGATGGGTATGCTGTTCCAGATGGGCGCCCTTTTTGACTCCATGGATACCGGCGAAAATATTGCGTTTGCCTTGCGCGAACATCATCCGGAAATGAGCGAAGCCGAAATCCAGGACGTGGTGACCGAAAAACTCAAGATGATCAACTTGGTTCCGGAATTCCGTACCAAGATGCCGTCTGAACTTTCGGGCGGTATGCGCAAGCGTGTTGCTCTTGCCCGCGCCATTGCATTGAATCCTGAAATCCTTTTGTACGATGAACCTACGACCGGCCTTGACCCGATTACGAGTGACGTGATCAACGACTTGATTCTGGATATGCAGAGCAAGCTGGGTGTTACGTCTGTGGTGGTGACTCATGACATGGTGAGTGCATTCAAGGTGGCCGACCGTATTGCCATGCTGTATAATGGCCGTATTATTGAAGTGGGTACGGTGGACGAAATCAAGAACACGACCAACCCCTACGTGCACCAGTTTATTACCGGCCAGCGTAAGATTTCGGTGGACGAAGAACAGTAATTCGCCCCATTTTTCATGCAAGTAAACTTAGATTTACATTGACGTGTGAACGCAAATTTTGTATGCAAAAAATATGTGCTTTTAAGCACGATTTTTGGTACGGTTGTAGCATTTTCAATTTGAATAATGTATTTTTCGGCTAAAGAGGTTTTATTATGAATAAGAAACTTTTAGCAGGAGTCTCGTTTGCTGTTATCGCCGCTGCAAGCTTCTGGGCTTGCGGTGAAGGCAATATTAACCAGATGAGTGGTGAAGATGAAGTTATGCTGCGTCTTTATGCTTTGGATCCGGCAACGGGCGGTCCTAGCAGCGAACTTGTTACTCTGAAGAATGATGCCTTGGCCAGTTGTAAGGAAGATCCTGGCTGCTATGTTCAGTACCAGGCTTACCTGAATGGTGATGAACCGATCGAAGAAGATCCGGATCCGATTGAAGATCCGAACCAGGGACAGCAACAGCAGGATCAGAACCAGAATCCTAGTTCCTCTGCTTCTAGAGACCCGTTCGTGATTGTCGACAAGCCGA
The DNA here is from genome assembly GCF_900142545.1 of Fibrobacter sp. UWT2. Lineage (NCBI taxonomy): Bacteria > Pseudomonadati > Fibrobacterota > Fibrobacteria > Fibrobacterales > Fibrobacteraceae > Fibrobacter > Fibrobacter sp. UWT2. Next base: position 66,071 of record NZ_FRBF01000017.1, read on the forward strand.
CTTCTTCTGCAACGATTATTGATGACCCGATTCCGGGTTCTTCTAGCAGTATCGAAATTGTCAGTGACGATACTTTCGGTACTTGCGCTCCGGCAAAGGCTACCATTAGCAAGGGCGAATCTGTTAAATGGACGTTCAAGGCAAATTCGAGTTTCGCTGGCTTCGATCCGGTTGAAGTTGCCAAAGCCGTTTACGCATGGACCACTACCGGCGGTGTGGATGACGGAACCCAGAAGAGCACCTCCAGTGGCAATATCACTTATGCCGCTTCCGGTCAGTTCGGTGCTTCTGTCGTCGTGACCTATAAGGGTGCAAACTATCCGGTAACCTGTTCTCCGCTTCAGGTGAACGGCTTCCCGATTACTTGTACTTGTACTGCCGCTGGTGGTGATATCACTGATGACCAGGGTGTTGCAACTTGGACTGCTGCTTGCCAGTCGCAGGCCAACATTACCGGTTACACCTGGGATGGCACGGATCTCGGCGCCGATGCTGTAGCCTATCAGCATGTCTTCGAGAAGAAGGGCAATCTTCATACTCCGACGCTTTCGGTGGCAAACGATGATAACACCGTTCAGCAGGTGACTTGCCCTGAAGTTAAGGCTACTGATTCTAGCTTGCCTGATTACTTGTTTGAAGTCGATGGTGACCAGATCAAGAGTACTGCAATGGATGTCAAGAACGAAGGCTGCATGTCTATTCGTGGAACTTGGAGCAATTCCGGTTATTCTCCGAATATTCAGGTTTTGTGCGATGGTAAGGCTGACGACCAGAATGTTGGCATGACCTTTACCATGACCTACAACTCCAAGACCATTGTTGATTACAAGACTGGTGCTGGCAGTGGCTGGGGCTTCAGCAATCAGGGCGGCGAAATTGGCCAGATTAAGCAGGGCGCTGTTGCGTTTGACAATATCTGCGTGTCTTTCACTGGAGCATCTACTGTTTCTTGTAAGATCCAGTAAGCTCCTTTAAAACAGCATTAGAAAAGCTCCCTTCGGGGAGCTTTTTTTGTAAGAACGAAAACCACCAGCTAGGCTGGTGGTTCTAAAGAAGCCTTCTGGCGGTGCTGAAAAAAAGAAATCCTTTGATTATAATTGAAA
>NZ_FRBF01000018.1 GCF_900142545.1 Fibrobacter sp. UWT2
GTCATATTTTAGAAAACCTTGCAATATTTTCACAGGGTAGAAATCAGTTTTTCCCAATAGTTATGCGGGCTGGGCGGGATTTTAAGGGACGACTAATTAATTTCGGCGGTTTCGCCAAGGTTTCCAAACTTGATTTTAAAACCGGTTCGCGCAGGCATACTATCGCCATGGGCAACAGTACGCTGCGTGCCACTCGGAAGCGTTACCGTCCAGAGTTCATCCGAAGTATTCACGAGTCCCACTTCGCCTCCCTTGACAATGGTAGCCCCAACTTCTTTATCGTAATTTGTCGTCCCGATGACAATGCTTTCATAAATTTTTTTATTGGCTAGCAGCGGGACCATAAATTTCCCAGCGCGAAGCACCCTGTACCCCGAGAGCGGAGCATCGCAATAGACGCAACGACAATCCGAATTGTTCGGGTCGGCAAAAACCGTATGGCTGCACTTGGGGCAACGAACAAGATTCGCTTGAACCTGCAGCAAAATATCGCGCCATTCCTTGTCGGACACGCGCTTGGTCCCGTCGAGAATTGCCTCTTTGCTAAACGTCCTACAAAAGGCAGCGCGCAAAATCTTCGGATAAATATTCCAGCGGCGAATCACGTTCTTATGCAAAGCAGGGTCCGGAGCGTTACTGCGATCGACCGGATCCATAATGAATACGGCTTCGTAGCCAAACAGGTGCTTCGCCATTTCGGGGTCGTTGTCGCAAGGGCACGACAGATACCACTTGCCCTCGAACGGACGGTTCATATAAATCAAGATAAACAGGCAAACCGCCAGCGAATGGTAGTCGGTATACTTATTGGGCCTAGACACGCCCTGCACAATCTCGGGCGCCATATACCCCGCCTTGCCCAAAATACCCATTTCAGCCGCATTATTGGGCGCCACGTTATCATTGTCGCAAATCAACACGTCACCCGTCTTGGGGTTAATAAAGAAGTTACCGTCGTTCATATCCTGGTAACTCAGGCCCTCCCTATGCAAGTCCAGGAATGCACGCACCAGCTGCATACACGCATTCAGCTGTGCTTCTACATTGGCAAATTGCGCCGTCACCAAGATAAACTTGCTCATGTCCACGTAGTCCTTAGGGCGCAAGCGCATCAAGTAGCCAAAGCTCCCGTTCTGGAATTCGGTAACTGCCATCGGCCAAATAAAATGGTCATTGGGAGCACCCTTGGCGGCATTATCCGCCAAATTTTGACAAAAAGCCTCACTATTTTTGCAAGTGTACCACTTTAAGGCGTATTCACTGCCGTTATAGTCCACGGCATACACAATTCCCTGACCGCCGCGGCCAAGTTCACGCAAAACGCGGCAAGTTTCTCCGCCGCACAGACGAACGCGATCCCCTTTCTTCAATTCAGACATTCTCAAGCTCCTGAAAGTTCAACACTTTCTTATCGCTTTGAAGTTCAAGAATGTAAAGGAGATTTATAAAAAAAGCCCCTGTACAGGGCTTCTCATTTTTAATTGCGTTTCTGGCCGAACCAGTACGCTAGATAAAATCGGAACCGGAGTTCATTAATATTAGTGTGGTAATATTTCTTGGTTTCTTTATAGAACCCTAAAAATTCGTAACCACTCCTAACTCCAAATTCGATGCAGCCCATCTTAAAGCCCATTATCAACACAGCATCAAGCCATACGTCGTTGCCGTAATCGGGTTCACCCGAAAACACCTTTTCGTCTTCGATTTCAACCGTTTCTTCGAACCAGGGGAACCGAACAGAAGGACCGACACTGATAAAGAACGATTCCGAGAGGAACAAATTCAGGAGAACCGCTATTTCAAAAGCAGATGCCGAAACGGAATCCCTGACTTCGCGGTGCAGGTATTCGTACTCGGAGCCGAATTCAAACAATCCGTCAAAACCGATCTCGGCTCGCAGGGCCGCAAAGGCATCGTTTAGCGGGTACGCCATTTCAAACATCATGGTAAAACCCGTCGCATCTTCGTTGTCGTAGTACCTTTCGGCACCCTTCAAATACGACGGACCAAGCCCAGCCATGATTCCCATACTGAACTTGCGGAAGGCCTTATCCCAGTAAGAATCTGCAGTTCCCTGCACATTTTCACCAGCGAAAGAACAAACCGAAAGCAACAAGGCAAATATGACAGCAGTAAACTTATTTTGCATAATCTACCACCGTAATGCGGAACGAATCGTTGTTTGTTCCGCCATTCAGAACCAACGAATCAGTGCCAGATGAGAAAAATTGATGCGCGAATACAAGGCGCAGAAACGGCACCGTTGCCGTATCCGAATACGCTACACCAAAGGGGGCCGGCTTAGGCTTTAGCGGCTCAAAGTTAATGTCAAGCGCCTTAAACGCAACGAAACCGGAATCAGCCACCCAATAATCATAGGAATATTTAGAATCGGTATAAATTTCCTGGCCTATACCCGACTTGATCGTACTCGCATCATTATTCTCAAGCACCTTGCCAAGATCAACTTCCATCGAGGCCTTGTTCCCAGACCTGTCCTGCACCGTAAACTTGAGCAGACCGTCTTTGTCCGCAAACAGCGTATCGCCAATAGATACGGTCGTGTCGCGTTCAATCCATTCGTCGCCATCGTAATAACCCGACAGCGTATATTCCGTAGGTGCCGGAGCCGCATGCAATTCCATGACCGAGGGCACGTAGGTATTTCCCTTCATATACGGGATATCATTTGGCTTATACGACAACAGAGGCTTGACTTCACCGGAATTTTCATTCTTCACCTGAATCGAAAGAATCGATGCATTCTTAAATCCCGGAATAGAAATGTTCCAAGAGGGACCGTTTTGAGGATTCGTTGGAGGCGAGACAATTTCTTCAGCAATAAAATCACTGAATATGGCACCACACTTCTTTTCTTCGCCATTCACGCTACACACGGGCTTAAACTCTAGGCCGCGGAAATCGGTAAGCATGACTTCATCCGACTTTTCGACAAACCTATAATATGCACCGCCCGAGTAATCGCCACACGAGGCCAGGAGTGCCGCAGCAAGCAATAATAAGACTTTGTTTCTCATCCTGATAGAAATATATATAAAAAAGAAAAGCCCCCGCGAAGCGGGAGCTTTTCGTAAAAGCAATTGCAGATTAGCGCTTGCTGAACTGGAAGTGCTTACGAGCCTTCTTGCGGCCGAACTTCTTACGTTCAACGGCACGAGAGTCGCGAGTCATGAGGCCTTCCTTCTTGAGGGCGGGCTTGACTTCGGCGTCGTTAGCAACCAGGGCGCGGACAATGCCAAGACGGACAGCGCCCATCTGGCCAGCGATACCACCGCCACGAGCGGTGACTTCGACGTCCCATTCTTCCGCATTGCCGAGGATGGCGAACGGAAGGTTAGCAATCATGTTCTGCACTTCAGAATGGAAGTAATCCTTGAAATCACGACCATTGATAGTGCGCTTGCCGGAACCCGGCTTCAGGATCACAGCGGCGATGGCGTTCTTACGACGGCCAGTGCCACGGTAGATCTTCTTGTTCTTTGCGGTAGCGATAGAGGTATCCTCCGTTCTTAAAGTTCTACAACTTCAGGTTTCTGCGCGGCGTGCGGATGTTCAGCACCGGCATAGATTTTGAGCTTCTTGATCATCTTGTGACCGAGAGCGCTGTGCGGGAGCATGCCCCAGATGGCAGCTTCGAGCGGTGCAGTCGGGTGCTTTGCAGACAGGTCGGCAAAGTTGATCCAGCGTTCACCGGCAATGTGACCGGTGTGGTGGAAGTACTGCTTCTGCAGGTTCTTGTTGCCGGTAACAGCAACTTTTTCAGCGTTGATCACAACCACGAAATCGCCAGTGTCGACGTTCGGGGAGAAGATGGCCTTGTGCTTGCCCATCAGGAGTTTTGCAACTTCAGAGGCAACGCGACCCATAGGCTTATCGGCGGCGTCCACAAGCTTCCACTTGTGTTCGACGTTCTTCGGGTTTACCGTAATGGTCTTCATGTAAATCCTTTATTAGTTATTCCGGGGCCGAGTTGCCCCGTGAAATGCTGCGCTAAATTTAGAAGAATTATTCGAGCTTTGCAAGGGTAAAAAATACCGATTTTTCAAAAAACCCGCGTCATTTAGGCACTTTTCATTATATCAATTATAATAATTCTAGTAATTATTATAACAAATCGAAGAAAATTTCGACTATTTACGCTTCGTCTTGTAGAACAAACTGCCCACCAGCGAAACGGCAAGCACCACGATCATCGCGGTAAGACCCATGTCGGCGAGATTTTTGTATTCACCCACATGACCCGATTCGATAAGCATAATAATGATCAACGCAATCACGGCGGCAGTCGCACCCATGCGCTCAAACATCTTGATTTTGTCTTCGATAGAGAACGGCTTTTTAGGGTCATTAGTAAAGGGCATTGACGTCACCTCCCAGGCAAATCCACACGATAAGTCCAATCATCACAAGAACGCTAATGGCAACGTTAGCCAAAAAGAAGTCGCGGTTCATGGCATCCAGATCATCGGACTTGCGGAACAAATGAATGTAGAGGATCGCAGCGGTCATGAGTCCCGTTACTACCCACCAAGGCAGCCCCATTCCCCAGAACACGCCGAACGCCACACAGAGCGCAAGCATCGCCACATGGCTCCAGAAGGCAATCTGCAAAGCGCGCTTGCGGCCAAAGCGGGCCGGCACCGAATGGAGTCCCATGGCGCGGTCAATTTCTTCGTCCTGCGTTGCGTAAATGATATCGAAGCCGCCCATCCAAAGCATCAGAATCACGAGCAAGAAGATCGGGAACACCGCGAACTCGCCGCGGATTGCAATCCAGGCGCCCAAGGGGCTCATGCCAATCGCAAAGCCCAGGAACCAGTGGCAAAGCCAACTGAAGCGTTTCCAATAAGAATAAGAAAGCAGCAAGAGCCATACGGGCAAAGCGAGCAGGCCGGCGAGCGGTTGTAACAGCGCGGCAAACGTAACGAACAGCACCCCGTTAACGGCAAGGAACGCAATGACCGACGCCTTGCTCAGGCGCCCCGCGGGCAAGTGACGTTTCACGGTACGGGGATTCTTGGCATCGATATCGGCGTCGGCAATGCGGTTGAAGCTCATCGCGCTGTTACGGGCGGTGACCATACAGCCCACAATCAATGCAACCATCTTCACCGCCTCCGCGGCACCCATGCCGCGGAAACCGTTCGCCGCCACCCACATGGAACCGATCGCAAAAGGCATCGCGAAAAGCGAATGACTGAAGCGTACCATGTGTCCGAATTCAAGAATCTTTTTCAGCATAGCTATTTCTTTTTCGCTCTCACCTTAGCCAGGTGCTTCACCGAAGGCGTCTTGGACTTCGCCGCCGGAATGCGGATACCCTTCCACGGCTTCACGATATTATCGGCAGTCGTAAGCGCACCCAAGTGAACCAGGATTCTTGCGACCACGGTGTCGACCAATTCCTCAATCGTCTTCGGACGGTCATAAAAATGCGGCGCCGCCGGAATCACGATTCCGCCCATTCGCGTCAGCCGAGTCATATTGTCCAGGTGAATCAAGTTGTAGGGCATTTCGCGCGGCACCACAACTAACGGGCGGCGTTCCTTGAGGCAAACATCAGCCGTTCGAATCAACAAGTTGTCAGAAGTCCCGGCGGTAATGCGGCCAAGGGTTCCCATGGAGCAGGGCACCACCACCATTCCCGCATAATCAGCACTGCCGCTTGCGCATTCAGCAAAGAAGTTCTTCACGTCGGGCTGTTCATCCACGTACTTGAACAAGTCCTCTTGTCCTTCGTAAGCGACCACGCCCCTGCCCGGCGGAGTCACGAGCGCCGTCACATGGTGTCCCAGGCGTTTCAAATGCATGGCAGTGCGTGCGGCATAAATGGCGCCACTTGCACCGGTTACCCCCAAAATATATCGACTCATGTCCGTCTCCTCAGTAATACGCGGTAAGCCACCCCAAAAAAGCAAGGCTTCACATGCACCAGTTCAAAACCGTTTCGTTCCGCCAGAGCCACAAAGTCGGCAACCGGCAAAAAACGAAGCACCGAATTCACCAGGTACTCGTACGCCTCGCGCTTGCTAAAAAAGGCTCCCAGCACCGGAATAAACAGCGGCGCCAGTCTCTTGTAAAAGAACTTGTTGAACGCATTTCTCGGCGAAAAGAATTCGAGCACCTGCAAGTATCCCCCATCTGCAAGTACACGCGCCGATTCCTTCAGGCCACCTTCGGCATCAGGCAAATTGCGCATTCCAAAGCCGTTCAGAATCACGTCAAAAGACGCATCGCCAAACGGCATCTTCATGGCATCCAGCTGCACGGGCACCGCAGTCATCTTCTTACCTGCAGCCCCCTTCAGCATACCAAAAGAAAAATCGCCAAGCACAGCCACATCGGGCTTGCCGTTGAACTTTTCGTAAGTTACCGCAAAGTCGCCCGTTCCCCCGCACAAGTCAAGCAAACGCTTGCCGGGTTTCTGCTTCCTGATTTCGCGGCAGCAGTTGCGGCGCCATAAAATGTCCTGAAAGCAACTCAGCGTATGATTCAGAAAATCATAGCGGTTGGCAATTTCATCGAACATCTTGCGCACGGGGCTTTTCATGACGCCAAATATAAAAAAAAGGAGAGCGGCGACATGCCACTCTCTCCTTTCTAAAAGCCAGCTAGACTCGATTACTTGAATTTTGCCTGGAGCGTAAGGCCTTCTTCAACCGTCGCAACACGAGCCGGTTCAAGCACGCCATCGGACCAGCCATCAAACACTGCTCCCGCTTCGGGGACAGCTGTCAATACGACCACGTTTCCAGCAAAGAGCTTGCCCTTGTAGCTTCCGCCCGGGAGGCTCATACCGTCCATGAGGACAGAGCCCTTGCCTTCCGTAGCAGTAATCGAAACAGAGACTAAGCTACCCACGCCAAATTCTTCCTGAATTTCAGCCAGGAATTTGGGATCGCGTTCTTCAGCCCAGGTGGTAAGTCTTGTACCCTTGACATCAAAACTATGCGGATAGCTGCCTCTTCTTTCCTTATAGGCATCCACATCCATATCCCTAGCGACATCAGAATCGTCAAGCATGCTGGCAAGGAACGCTCTGTTCTTCTCAATGTTCTTTGCATTCAAGTAAGAATTAAGCATGATTGCAGCATGGTTGAGGAACAGTCCCTTGAACGTGGGGTTCTTAATTAATTTCGTGTAAAGCACATGGAAGCAATGAGCCTTGTCTCCGGTGAACTTGTCAATGCTACTGGTGTAGCAAGAGCCGTTAGAACGTCCGCCCTGCTTGACCCAATCAAACATGTTTTCGTGACTGCCAAAGCCTTCGACGCCCCATTCCCAATCAAAGCCATGGTCAAGGTCATAGATCATGAACTTCCAAAGCGGGGATTCCGGAGACTTCCAGACACGCACGTTGTTGTTCGGCCAGTCACCGTTATGGATATACATCTCGGCAAGCATGTAGTTTGCAAAGTTGCCCATATCCATCTGACCCGCCATATACACGTAGGCATCGTTATCGGTGGCAAAATCATGTGCAGCGGCATATTCCAGCATGGCGATATATTCATCAGGAGTACCGTTACTTGCTTCGACCTTCACACCCAAATGCTTGAGGAACGTTACCGACGAGGCATCAATTCCGTAATTCGTTTCTACATAATTCTTGTTGAAACGTTCGCGCATGTCATGAATGCCGTAGTACTTACCGTTGTAGAACACCACCACCTGGTTACTACGCTGGTAATCGACACCGCTACCTTCGAGAATAGCGCCACCCACGGCATCAGCAAAGTAGTCGCTCACAAAGCGGTTACCGTTGTTACGCAAGTTAAAGCCCTTGTACTTGTCGTTCACGCCCTTGCGGGTTTCGAACAAAGGATACTTCAGCCAGGTTCCGCCATACTCTTCACGCATCACGACGGCGACCGACTTCTTGCGTTCCATACGGCTCCAGCCGCCCATCAAGGAAATTCCAGCCTCGGCATCCCAAGCCTTTTCCTTACCGACTTTATTGCCCCTTTCAAAATATTCCACATGGGCAGGGAGTTCGCCGGAATCGTTCGGATGGCATTCGTTAGGTGCATACATCTGGTCGCAATCCATATCCGGTTTGCCACCATTCGTCTTCTTGTAGTACTTTTCAAAGAAGCTCGGATCCACGCTCACGGCCACCACCGGCATATTCACCGATTCACCGACAAAGTAGGTGTTCGTCACGATTTCTGTAGTCAAGAGGCCTTCTTGGAAGGCGGCGCAGCGAAGCACAGTCGTCGATTCAATCTTCATATCCGATTTGAATTCCGAAGAGTTCTTCGTCGGAGCAGAGCCATCCTTCGTGCAGCGAACAGTCATTCCTTCCGGAAGATTCTTCGGAGCATTCAAAGTTACAGGTTCGGTATAGAAACCGCCCTTAGAGCCGGTAAAGGTAAACTTGGGAGCGACACCGTCGTAGGCAGTAGACTTGATGTTCGCTTCTTCGGGAGTCGGCTTGTCAAAGAACTTCCAGGCGCCACCGTCCACAATACCGTAGCTAAGGCCAGTACCGATTGTCGGATACTTGACCGAATCGCGGATTCCGTAATACTGGTCAACCAAGTAAACCGTTCCGCTGTCCTTGTTCAGCTTCCAGTTGGTATGGGTACGCGGATGCAGGTTAGTGCCAGCATCGGGCGGCGCCGCATTCACATCGTTCTTGTCGCAGAACACGATACGGAAAGACTTGGCAGCAATCAGTTCATCGCCAAAAACCCACTTCTTCGGCTTGTCCAGACTTTCGACAAGCGAATAACCCTTGAGGTTTGCAGAAACATCGCCTGCATTGTAAATTTCAATCCAACCCGGATCGTCGCCATTTTCATCGAGCCAATCCAAGTTCACCGGGGAAATTTCGGTAATGATCAGGGCAGAGTTACCGACCCAATGGGGAGTCGTATCGGCAGGGACATACGTGGTGTCATAAACCGTAACCGTATCGCCAGAGATCGGGTCAATCTGTCTTACGGGTTCCAATGTCTGGGGAATCGTGTCGATCTTCAGAACCGTATCGCCATCCGGGGTTACGACCTTCGTCGATTCAACCTTTGCCGGCAACGGAGTAGTATGTTCTCTCGTCGATGTCGTATCCTCGGAAGAACAGGCCATAATGCCTGTGAAAACCAAACCTAGTCCGCTCAACAAAGCAAGGCTATTCATTTTTCTGAATATATGCACGCTGCCACCTGTGAAAAACGTTTTCCGGAAACTCCCGATTTCCAGAGCCCTAATCTTTTTACACCCAGGTACTAAATTTAGAAGATTATTCCAAAAAAAGGGAAAAATATCGGTAATATTCTATTTACCCTTGACAAGCATCACAAAGTGTTCTATATTTGGCCTACCAAGTCGGCGCTGTAGCTCAGTTGGTAGAGCAGCGGACTGAAAATCCGCGTGTCGTCAGTTCAACTCTGACCGGTGCCACGAAAAAAGACCTCGAGTTTCGAGGTCTTTTTCTTTTTGTTTTCAATTCCGTCTAAAAAGGCGCGAAGTGTTTAGAAAAGTTTAATCGGAATTACGGCGGTACAGGCTGTAGATCTCGTCCCAATGTGCCATCAGGACATCTACAAGTTCCGGCTGGAACTGGGCGCCACGCTGCTTCTGGAATTCTTCCTTCACCTTTTCTTCGGGCCAGGGCTGCTTGTAGCAACGCGGGCTAGAAAGGGCGTCCAGCACATCGGCAACAGCGCAGATACGGCCTGCCAGCGGAATCTCTTCGCCGGCAAGACCCTTGGGGTAACCGCGGCCGTCCCAGCGTTCATGGTGGGAGCGGGCAATATCAGCGGCAAAGCGGAGCAGCTTGCGCTTGGAATTGTGGAGCATGTTGTAGCCGATTTCGGAATGCGTCTTCATGATGGTGTATTCGTCGTCGGTAAAGCGACCGGGCTTGTTCAAAATGGCATCGGGAATGCCGACCTTGCCCAGGTCATGCATCGGGGCTGCAAGGCGAATGCGTTCCACCTCGTTTTCGGGGAGGCCAAGGAACTGCGCCAGCATGTAAGAGATTTCGGCGACGCGCTGAATGTGGTCGCCAGTCTCCTGACTGCGGTATTCAGAAACTTCACCTAGAATATGGATGATTTCGCGCTGGGTCGCTTCCAATTCCATGTTCAACATGGCGGATTCAACGGTCTTTGCAGAATAAACTGCAGTAAGACTCAGGCGTTCCAAGTCCTGGATCGAGAACACACCGGATTCGCCCAGTTCGTTTTCGCCCTGCTTGTTGATTGCCTGGTACACACCCATCACGCGACCCGCCGAATTCATCAGCGGAACCGTCAAAACAGAAGTTGTACGGTAATGCGTCTTTTCGTCAGATCGACGGTCGAACCTGGGGTCTTGGTAGGCATCCTTAATCAGGAGCGGTTCGCCAGTCCTCACGGAATAGCCGACAAAGCCGGCATTGTAAGGAATGCGAAGCTCGCTTACGCCATGAGCCACCTTGGTCCACAATTCGCCGCTATCTTCATCGACAAGCCACAGGGAGCAACGGTCCGCCGCCACAATGGAGCGTCCCAAATCAGCCATCAGAACGAGCAAGCTATCCATTTTACGTTCTGCCGCAATCTTCGGCATATACGTAAACAAGAGCTCCAGTATCCTTTGGGATTCTACTGCCTGTTTCTCATCCATATCCGTCATACAATGTAAAATTTAGATAAACTTCGCTTTATTTACAACTCTGCTTGACAGAAAAGGGCGAATTTTTCTATCCTTGGGAAACCCTGGAGGAATAGGCTAATTGGTAAGTCAGCGGTCTTGAAAACCGCCGCCGTAAGGCTTGGGGGTTCGAGTCCCTCTTCCTCCGCTAAAAGCTCCCCCAACTCCCCAAAAGGGAGTTTTTTTTAAACATCCCATTCAATGCGGTTGTCCGCCGCATAGTCCGCCGCCGCCGAAGCAGGTTCATCATAAAGCAAGGTGCAGACCTTGAGCGGGAGCGGAAAGTCCCGCCCGAAAGCCGCAAGGCAAGCCGAAGTCGTCGCCCCCGTGGTAAACACGTCATCCACTACCACCACAGTCCCCAAAGCGGGAACCTCCTTCAGTACGCGTTCAAAAGCATAGGCGACATTCCGTTCGCGCTGCTCCTTGGACAGCTTGGTCTGCGACACCACAAAAGTCCGGCGCCTAAGCCACCGGCACACCTTGCCGCCGAAAACAACCGCAAGGGCCGCCGCAATCTTTTCGGCTTGGTTGTACCCACGTTCCCTATACCTCGCCCGATGGAGCGGAACAGGAACAAAGTAGAGCGGCTTCGGGAACAGGGAAAGCTCTTCTCGCACGACCCCGCAACGAACCGATGACGAATGCTTGACCAAATAAGTCGCCACGCCCGAAATGCCCTTGTACTTTAACGCATGTACCAACTTTCGGGTCAAGGGGCGCATAGGGAACAGGCTATAGGTATCCGGCCCCGGGCTCAACTCTACGGTAGACTCCCGCTCCAGTTCCGCAACACATTCCGGACAAAGCCACGGATCCAAATTTCTGGAAGGCTTTCCACAGCCAAGGCATTCCGCCCCGAAAACAAATCGACCCACATTTTCAATCCAGCGCATACAAACTCCTAGGGGCAAGCAAAGCCCCTTTTATATATACGCCAGATTCGTAAAAAGTGGTGAAATTTGGCTAAAGGCCTAGCCGCCTTATCTGCGACGGGCCTGGAATCGCAAGCAGAGCAAGAACCCCACCAACACCATACAGGTCAAGGCGAAGGATCCGCCGTAAGAAAGGAACGGCAAGGGAAGTCCCGTCACCGGCATAAGCCCGATGGTCATGGCAATGTTCACCATGATGTGGAACAAGAATATCGTAGACGCCCCCATGACCATGAGTGTCACAAAGGGGTCCGAAGACAGCTTGCTAATGGAGGTGGCGCGCCACAGGAACAAGGCATAAAGGACAAGCACAAAGGCGCAGCCCAAAAAGCCGAATTGTTCCCCCAGAACGCTAAAGATAAAGTCCGTATGTTCTTCGGGCAAAAAAGCCAAGTTGGTCTGAGAACCGTTTCCAAAACCCTTGCCGGTAAGGCCACCCGAACCGATAGCCGTCAAGGACTGCAACACCTGATAGCCATCGCCCAGCGGGTCGCTCATGGGGTCAAGGAAGGTGTTCACACGTTTCTGCTGGTGTGGTTCCAACATGTTCCACGCCATGGTGCTGGCATAACCCGCAAAAATATTCGCCATCAGAATCAATGCCGTCAACACCTTCGGAAGTCTTCTGCGGAACAAAGCAAATACCACCACGCAAATCAAAAGACCCCAAAGGATTTCAAACACAAGCGCCTGCGAATGGGAGAAAAACACCGAAAACACCGGGCTTACAATCAGGAACATATCCGTCAGGGTAAGGCCCGCAAAAAAGAATCCCACCATAGTCACGGCAATAAACACGAGAGCCGTACTCAAGTCAGGCTGCTTAAGCACCAAGGCGAAAGGCACAATGAACAAGAAGAAAGGCACCACGAAAGTCTTCATCTTATACAAGCTAACCGGATGCTTCGAAAGCCAGTACGAAAAAATAAGCAGATAAGCAATCTTCGCAAATTCCGATGGTTGCAGTTTAAAAATGCCAAGGTCAATCCAGCGGCCCGCACCTTTCACCACATCGCCAGCAAAGAACAACACCACCACAAGCAACACAAGCGCAAGCGCATACAGCGGAATTGCCGCTCGCTTCAACCAGTCGACACGCACAAAAATCAAAGCCACGGCAAAGACGCTGCCGAAAACAAAGTAGACAATCTGCTTGAACCAGAACAATTCCACCACAGAAGCGTCTTCAGCAATGGTCGCAGAATACACAAGGGCAACGCCCACGCTCATCAAGGCAAGCGTAAGCGCAATAAACATCCAGTCAAACTTGATCGAATGGTTAAGGAGCCGATTGGGTTTCATTTTTTCTCGCCTCGCTCAACTTGTTTTCAAAATAAGCTTCCATTACTTTCTTGGCAATCGGGCCGGACACGGCGCCACCGCCACCAGCCGCTTCCATAATCACAGCCACGGCAATTTCCGGGTCATACAAGGGGGCTACCGCCGCATACCAAGCGTGGGTCTTTTCTCCCTTCTTCCATTCACCGGAACCGGTCTTTGCGCCCACGCGCACATTCGGAAGTGCGCCACGCTTACCCGTACCGCCCGGATGGTTCACCACGGAATCCATGGCGGCAAGCAAAATACGGTGAGTATACGGCTTCATGTTGCCGGGTCGAATGATTTCGGGTTCGTAACGGCGCACCACATTCCCCTGGCTATCACGCAGTTCCTTCATAAAGTGGGGCCTATACACGCCTTTGCCAGTCGCCAAGGACCCAATCAGGGTTGCCTGCTGCAAGGGCGTCACAATCTGTCCCTGACCAATAGAAAGGTTCAAAATCAAGCCGCGAGCCCAGCGCCAACCCAGGCGCTTGTTTCTCTGGTTAAACGACGCCGAATCCGGAAGCCAGCCCGCCTTTTCACCAGGGATATCGACTCCGAGGGGTTTTTCGCCCAAACCGAAGCGCCTGCCGAATTCATTGATACGGTTCATGTCGATATCAAGGCCGGCCTGGTAAAAGAACACGTCACAGCTCAAGCGGATGGCATTCACCACATTCAAGCTGCCATGAGTTCCCCAGCACTTCTGGTAACGTGCACCGTACTGGTAGCCGCCCGTACAGGGTTTCGAGTAATACTTGTTCTCGGTCAGGATTCCATTTTCAAGGCCTGCGCCCGCCGTCACCAATTTAAAAATAGATGCCGGCGGATACGTACCCGAAATAGCGCGGTTCGTAAGTGGCCTCATGGTGTCAAGAGCCACATGCGCCCAGCCCTTGTTGCGCTCTCTCTTCTTGAGCGAGAAAATATTCGGATCGAGCCTTGGCGACGATACCATCGCCAAGATTTCCCCGTTTCGCGGGTCAATCGCAACAAGCGCACCCTTCGCCGTGTCGGGAATCGCTTCTTCGGCCACCTTCTGCAAACGCAAATCGATTGTAGAAACAAGGCGCAGCCCCGGAATCGGTTCGGTCCCCTCGACTCCGTCAACGGTACCCACCTCACGACCAGAAGCGTTCACTTCCACAAGCTTCATGCCGTTTACGCCGCGGAACTCCTTGTCGTAAAACTGCTCCAGTCCCTTTTGACCGATGCGGTCACCTTGCGTGTAGCCTTCGTACTCCGGCAACTTGAGCTGTTCTTCGGAAATTTCGCTCGTGTAACCCAATGCGTGAGAAGCCATCGTTCCATAAGGGTATTCGCGGCGGGATTCAATCACCGTCATCACGCCGGGCAATTCTTCGGAACGTTCTTCGATAATCGCCACCTGCTCCGCAGTCGCATCTTCCAGCAAGCGAATGGGCCTCGTCTTGATCCAGCGGGAACGCTGGAATGCCGTATCCAGCGAAAGGGAATCGAACAGACGTTCGCCAGCGGCGTCCTTAATGCCAAGCAGCTTCATGAACAAGGAGTCGCGTTCCGATTTCTTGCGAGGCATGTTTATCGAAGAAAGGGCGATCTGGTAAGAAGGACGATTACGCACCAGGACTTCGCCATTGCGGTCATAAATGTAGCCGCGTTCAGCTACCAACACCACCTTACGAATGCGGTTGTTTTCGGAACGTTGAAGGTTCTCGTCGTAATGGGTAAACTGCAGCGAAAAAAGACGCATTAAAAGAATAAAAAACAAGATCACAACACCGGTCATGTAAATCAATACATTCCAGTTCCTGTTTTGCAGGGTCTCGTTTTCAGACATTCCCTTAAGCATGCTTCTTCTTTTTACTGCCTAGATCCAGGTAGAAGAATATTCCGCCAATCAACATCGTATAAATGCATTCCGGCAACGATTTCGTCAGGAACAAGTTCGTCACCACATCCTTCGAAAGTCCGGTAATGCCATAGTAAATCATGTCGCAAACAAAAAAGCCTAAGCCAAGCACGCCCACTTTGGCGGGCAAGTTCAAAGACAGGAATCGTTCTTCAAGCTGTCCCACCGCATAGCCCACCACGGTCATCGATATCGTATTGGCACCGAGCCATTCTATCGGCGCATACACGTCTTGAGTAAAGCCCGCCACAAAGCCCCAGAAACATCCTGCTGCAGGGCCCCTTCTTATGGCCACCGCCACGATAAAGATCATCACGAAATCAGGGGCCACGTCAAAGAAGCTCAGCCAATCGGCAACCGTCATTTGCAAAGCAAACACGATTACAAACAAAATAAAAGTCTTTAGCCACCCAAAGCTATTCATCGAGCAGCTCCTTGATAATCCAATCCGTTTCCTTTTCCATCACGAACACTTCTTCAAGAATCGAGAAATCCTGGAAAGGACTTACTTCCATCTGGCGCATCACATCAAGATCAGACTTGCGAACTTCTTTCACCGTTCCGACGGGAATACCCTTAGGGAAAATGCCACCCAGTCCCGAAGTCACCAAGGTATCGCCGGCATGAACTCCCGCATGAGTCGGAACAAGGGCCGTCAAGCGAACGCCATCCATGGATTCCAAGAAGCCCACCACGCGGGTACGGCGGTCCATTACAGACAACTTAAGGTTCGGATCCACAAGCAGCTGCACACGGGAATGGCTAATCGTTGCCTTCGAAATTTTTCCGACCAGACCATTCATCGAAAACACGGGCATGTTTTCTTTGACGCCATGTTCGGTACCGCGGTTAATCACCATGGTCGTCAGGAACCTTCCAGGATTATGGCCAATCACGCGGGCGGTCACAATCGGGAAATCCCATTTGTCGTCAAATCGGACTAGCGTGTGCAGTCGGGCCAGTTCCTGCAAGCCTTCGCGGGCATGGTAAGTTTCCTGCCGCAAACGTGCGTTTTCTTCTTTCAGCAGTTCATTTTCCTGGGCCACCGCCTTGTAATGCCCCACCGCAGAAACAAGGCGCTGCGCCGGGAAATAAAGCGTCGAAACCGCCGTCGAAACAATGCTTTCGCGGATCGGCGTCGGAGACTGACGCATCAGCAAGCCGAGAGCCAAGAAAAAGACAAAGGCAACGATACCGTGCCTTTGCGTAAACAAGTCGACAATAAAGCGAATCGCCCTAAGCATCGAACCCTGTCAAGTTAGTTCGAGGAAGCAATCAAAACCGGGCGGTATTTATCCAAGTCTTCAAGAATGCGGGCAGCACCCTTGCAAACACAAGTCAGGGCTTCATCAATCACATTCACCGAAAGACCCGTTTCCTTACGGATACGTTCGTCAAAGCCGCGCAGCTGAGAGCCACCGCCTGTCATGATGATACCCTTGTCGTAAATATCGGCAGAGAGTTCCGGCGGAGTAATGCTCAAGGCCTGCTTTACCGCTTCGATAATGGCGGTCACAGGTTCATTCAGAGCTTCGCGAATTTCAGCGCTGTTGATCGTCGTGGTACGCGGCATGCCAGCCAAGAAGTCATGACCCTTCACTTCCATGGTCAATTCTTCTTCCAGCGGGCTTGCAGAACCGATCTGGATCTTGATCTGTTCAGCAGTGCTATCGCCCACGCAAAGGTTGTACATCGTGCGCAGATAGCGGACAATGGCTTCGTCCATTTCATCACCGCCCACACGCACAGAAGCGTTACAGACAGTACCGTTCAAGGCGATTACGGCGATATCGGAGGTACCACCGCCAATATCCACAATCATGTTACCTACAGGGTCTTCCACGGGGATACCCATACCGATAGCGGCAGCCATAGGTTCGTGCACCAAGTGAACTTCCTTGGCACCGGCCTGCTTGGCAGCATCGATCACGGCGCGCTTTTCCACTTCGGTAATACCGGAAGGCACACCGACCACCACGCGAGGTTTCACCATCCACAGCGGGTACTTCTGCACACGCTTAATAAAAGTTTGCAAAAGGGTTTCGACCAGTTCAAAATCGGCAATCACGCCATCACGCATCGGGCGCACCGCACGGCTTTCGCCAGGCGTACGGCCAAGCATCTTCTTCGCTTCGAAACCGATGGCAGAAACACGGTTGTTCTTGCTGTCCACAGCAATAACCGTAGGTTCATTGATGACAATTCCCTGACCTCCTACATGAACAAGCGTATTCGCCGTACCGAGGTCAATACCGATATCGCAAGAAAAAAGGCCGAACAAAATCCAATCCTTGTTTAAGATTTAACTTCCATAAAAAAATATAGGAAATTTCTAATTCTTCAGCGTGTCCGCACCGAACTTCCATTCCTTCTTGTAACGGTCCCATCCGCGGGTGCTGACGTCATAACGATACTTGCGCTTTTCATGCATGGCGATGTCTTTGTAGATAAAGAAATCCACCTCCGCATAGGCTGCATAGATTCGAGCCTCGGCGCCATCGAACAACCTAAAATCCTTCACGCGGTAATAAGGCGTATCCAGCAAACCGTCGCGGCCCTTGGACGCCTTCATGGTCTCGGCCACCATGAACTTCAAGTCGTCCTGCAGGTAGTCCGTTAATTTATTTTCAATGCGTTCCGTCGGTTCGGAACAGCCCATCAGGAACATCGTAAGAGCGAGTACAATTAAGGAGAAAAATTTCATAGCAATAATGTAGAAAGAATGCATAAGCAAAAGACGCTCCCTTTGGGGAGCGTCTTCGCATTTAAGTCCAATGTTCCAAATTAGAACGAGTAGGTGGCATCGACTCTGGAGAAGATGCGGCCTTCACCCTGGAACGGGTTGCGGAACAGCACGTCTTCAGCAACAGTCACGTCGATCTTCAGGCGTTCTTCGATGTTGATACCGAAACCGAAACCAACGTGGTCGTCAGCAGAGCCGTCAGCCAGCGGGTTGGTAGAGAAGAACGTACCGTCGTCCTTGCAGATGCCGTAACGGTCGGCAGTGTATTCGTTCTTGGAATTCACGTCGCAATCGGTGTAGAGAATGGACTTCTGGCCACCCACGCGGATCACGAACCAATCCCACCAGATATTACGTTCGATACCGAAGCTGATCTTGCCACCGACATCGGAACGCTTGTCCCAGTTCGGATCGTCTTCGTTACGGGAGTCATAAACCCATGCGCCGCCATTCAGAGACTTGTCATAGACCCAGTCGTGAGCCTTCATCTGGTTCCAAATGAAGTCCAGACCCATCCAGAAGAAGCCGCGATCCATAGCCACATTGAGGCCGAGACCGGCCTGAGTGCGCTTGTCATCGATACCAGGAGCCTGAGCGAGCTTCATAGAAACTGCCGGCACGAGTTCACCATCGATAGCTTCCATGGTGAAGAAGGCACGGGCCTTGGCGAGAATGGAGAAATCGCCGTCGTCAAAGAAGTCGTGGCGATCCGGGCCGTACTGGATACGGGCAATGCCACCGGACAATTCGTAAGAGGTGCCGCTGCCCATCTGGAAGTTCAAACCACCGTCCAACTGGACGAGGGAAGCGTAAGCCTTGCTATCCGGCTGGTAAACGCCGCTTTCATCGAGGTCGCCACCATCCTGGTGAGCGATATAAACGTGCAAACCCCAAGCGTCGCCGCTAGAGAAGGTGCCGCCCAAGAAACCATCGAAGTTGGTCACAGTTTCAGGAACAACCACGTAGCCTCTCTTACCAGTCTGCACATAGTCCGGCAGATACATGGCGAGGTCCTGGTTGATACGGCCAAACAAGCCACCGATCGTGAACTTCGGATCGGGATTGTTGTCATCGCCGAAAGAAATGGCGAAAATACCACCGAAGGTCGGATGCTGCGGATCAACATTGCCACCAGCAGTCATGTCGTTGTCGGTGTATGCGCCAAAGCCACCGATCAAGTAGTTGGAGTAGAGGTTTGCATTGGCAGGGTTGTCGAAAATGCTCACATCATCCATAATGTAAGTCGTGTTCTTGCCCATGGATTCCACACGTGCAAAGGTTGCGAATGCAGAACCGACGCCAAGAATACCGAATGCGGCACCAACCGCGGCAGCTGTTCTTAAGTTCATTGAAAAACTCCTATTGAAATTTCTGTTTTAAAGTTAGTTTAATTAAACGAAAAACGCAACAAAATTTTAAACAAAATCAACTTTTTTTCATACAAAAAAGCCATGCCGCAACAATAAAAAAAAGGCCGGACTTGGTAGTCCGGTCTTTTTTCAAGTTTTCGCCGAATTATTCGGAGAAGGTGAACGGGATCGTAACAGTGGTGTTACCAGACTTCACCTTGCTGAACTTCCAGCGGCTCACAGCGGTCTTGACTTCGCCGTCAAATTCGCCGTAACCGGTCGTAGAAGAAGCAATGGAGATGCTGATGATTTCGCCACCCGGAGCGATCGTGAACTTCAAGGTAACCTTACCCTGGAAGCCCGGTTTCTTCTTCAGGAACTTGTTGTAGATGTGGCGCAGGCCAGGAGTACGCTGACGCACAACCTTCATGATGTCTGCAGCGGAACGAGATCCACCACCGGCACCCATGTCGATATCGCGTTCAGACGGAGTTCTGATGGAGCCCTTAGCCTTGGTAGCGATACCACCGCCACCGCCGCCGAGAAGACCTGCCAGGCCGTCACCGATACCACCGGAACCACCTTCGGCATAACCTTCGTTAAAACCACCGTCAGCCTTACCGCGACGACCACCGAGAACGGTCTTACCCGTCGTCTGGAGGCCAGCCACGTCCTTCAGCACCTTGTCGATGTCCTTAGAGAACTTCTGGTTCTTCATGAGGTCATATGCACCGGCAGATGCGTTCTTGGTCTGAGCAGTCAAGAGCTTAAGCACACCACGAGTCTGGGGAGCGTTGGGCTGACCCTTACCACGCGGCTTGCCGCCACCACCAGCCTTCTTACGAGGCTTCTTGGGTTCTTCCTTCTTCTTCTCTTCCTTCTTCTCTTCCTTCTTTTCATCGATGGTCATAGAAGCAGTAAGATCAGCAGCGGCAGAGTCGTCGAACACGACTTCGTCCACCACCTGTTCGTACATGGAAGCCCAAAGGCAGATAGCCAAAGCTACGACTAAAGAGATACCGGCAATAGCACCCATCTTCTTGTCGGATTCCGGCATCAGGGACGCTACTAACGGATCCATTTCGGGAGTATTCTTTTTAGCCATAATTATTCCTCCCCTCCGTTCTTCTGCATAACGGCGAATGCAATGTGCGTGTAGCCAGAGAAGCCGCAGGTGGCCATGACCTTATACATTGCATCGTAAGGGATGTTCTTGTCGATCTGCACAATGATGTTACCGGCTTCGTCAGCAGGAAGGCCCATCTTAAGAGCGTGTTCCTGTTCCGTTGCGCGGCGTTCCTTAAGAACGGAGTCCACCTTGGTCACAAGAAGATCTTCTTGCTTCAAGACATCTTCGGTAGGAACGATCTTTGCGTTATCGACCACAACGTAGTTGTTATCGACCACGACCGTCAGAGCCACTTCCTTCGGCTGAACCTTAGAGGTAGACACCGGAAGGATGAGGTTTTCGGCCTGGGTCAAAAGCTGACCTTCAGCGTCCAAGTTCTTGATCATGAACACCAGAATGATGGTCATCATGTCCATCATGGACGTCAAAGAGAAAGGTACGTCTTCGCTAAATTTACGAGTCTTTCTAGCCATGATTAACCTCCCAGCTTAGCAAGGTTGATCTTGCTGAAACCGGCTTCTTTAGCACGGTCCATAAGTTGAATGATCTTGTCGAACTGGGTGTCGTCGTTAGCAACGATAATGATGTTATCGACGTCTTCGAGGTCAATGAACTGCGTATGGATCTGAATCAGGTCCTTAGCGATCAAATCGTAGGCGGAAAGCGGGTAGATGATGTTCTTTGCAGCCACATCCGGTTTCAGGTTACGAGCCGAGTTCGGAGTGAGGGTTGCGAGAACAGCACCAGCGCTCGGCTTCTTGAGCATCGGCGGCGGGGTAAGACCCATGGCGCCTTCGCCAGGAGCTGCGAGGAAGGCGTTGTTGCCGTCCACGTATGCGCTATCCGGTACATTTTCAGACTGAGAAGAATACACGGCCCAAATTACGCGGCCCGGGTCTTCTTCGGATTCCTTGTTGATGGCCCAGAGTTCGATGGTTTCGATTTCGTAGAGATACTTCTCTTTATCCATTTCGGATCCATCTTTGCACTTGGGACCATGACCGCTTTCCACGGCTGCTTTAACATCTTCCGGCGCATACGTAATGAGCTGCGCATCGGACTTGCAACGGAACGTCCACATTTCCTTGAAGTAAACGTTCGGCTGGAAACCACCGCGGGCACCAATCACCAGGTATTCCGGCGTGATTGCGAGCGAGAGGTTCAGAGCCTGCTGGTCCGGTTCCGGAGGAGGATCGTCAGTCATATTCATCATGCTACGTTCGGGCATGTTGATTTCGACAATGGCGAGCTTGGAGAAAGCAGTCATAGACAACAGCATAGGAATCAGGATGGTAAACAAGCCCATCGCCGGCAACAGGTCCGGTTCTTCAGGCTTGGCTGGTTTCTTAAGTTGTCTTGCCATTTTTTTATAACTCCGTTAAAATTATCTCTCTGTTTTCGATTAAGCGAGGGAGTTGATAATCTTGAGGCCCTTTTCTTCCATTTCCTGGATGAGGCGTTCGGAGTTCATGTTGAGGAGGCCCACGATGACCAGAAGAGGCACAGCGGAGAGAAGGCCGAGGAGCGTGGTACCCATAGCGATAGCAATACCGTCGGAAAGAGCCTTAGCACGTTCAGCAGCCGGCTTGTTAGCCACAGCGTCGAAGGTGTAGATCAGACCGTAAATGGTGCCCATAAGTCCAAGCAACGTGGAGATGGAAGCCATAACCTGGATGATGCTAATGTAACGAGTCAGACGGGGAGCTTCAGTCAGGAACACTGCGTCGCAAGCAGCAGACATGGTTTCGCGACCACCGTTACGGGCAGCAACGATTGCAGCCATCACGCGAGCGATCGGGAGCTTGGTTGCGTTGGCATAGCTGAGAGCTTCGTCATAGCGCTGAGCAGAAATGTGAGTGCCGAACTTGGCCAAGAAATCCTTACGGCCCTTAGCGCTCTTCACCATGATGTAAAGGCAGCGTTCAACAGAGAAGCCGAGGCCAATCATGAACACCACGAGGATGATCCACATGAACTGGTAACCATCAGATTCAGGGCTGAAGGATTGAAGCATTTTAGACATTAGAGTACTCCTTGATTGAGTGTTTTGGTTTATTTTGAAAAATCTTTGTTCATATTTAATCTTTTTTAGGGCAAAATTGTGTAGTCGAGCCGGTAAAATCTTGTTTACTACTCAAAAAACGCCATTTTTACCCTTATAGAATAGGGGAACCCTATGAACTAGGTTCCCCGTAAAATTGTTTTTACCGCTACTTTTTCTTGCCCTTCTTCTTAGCGGCCTTCTTCTTGGCCTTCGGAGCAGGGGCAGGAGCAGCTTCCGGTTCAGCAGCAGCTTCCGGTTCATCGTCCATGGAGTTCATGGAAGAGGACGTGGTAGAAGCAGAGCCACCAGCGAGCTGTTTCTGGAGGTCAGCAAGTTCAGCCTTCAGCTTTTCGTTTTCAGCCTTGGCGTCCTTGATGATTTCGCGGTAGGTCGTGATCTGTTCTTCCGGAGTCATGACTTCGGACTTAGCAATCTGTTCCAAGCGAGCCTTGGTCTTGAAGTAAGCCGGGTCAGAGAACAAGGTGGACGGGTCGAACTTTTCGATCTTGGTGTTCAAGGTCTCGTTGTTTTCATCGAGGCTCTTGAGGAGTTCGAAGAGCTTTTCGGTCCACTGGTTTTCGATACCGTAGTGAGCAGCAGCCTTGATACCGGTTGCGCACTGCGGGATAGCGAGTTCCTTAGCGCCGTTAGAACGGTTGGTCAATTCTTCGCGGTAAGCTTCCAAGTCTTCGTGGACAGCTTCAACTGCGTCTTCCTTGGCCATGCCTTCGTATTCAACGTATTCCTTCACGATGGAAGCGGAGTCCGGCAGCGGAGAGTTAGCGAATGCGTCAGCCACTTCGACGAACACAGCGCAACCCTGGTAGTACATTTCAATGTAGCCTTCTTCAGCTTCGATCACGTCCTGGTTGTAGAAGCCCTGGTCGCGAGCGAGGTCAATGTTCTTCTGGAAGATCGGACGAGCCTGTTCATAGTAGCTTGGGAGCTGCTGCACGATACCGATACGTTCAGCAAACTTTTCTTCTTCCTTCTTGCCGTTGAGTTCCTGTTCGCGGATCTTGGCGGCCATGGTCACGAAGAGCATACCCATCTTGTTGGTGGCCTTGAAGGTCCAACGTTCAGATGCGTAGGTAGCAGACTTGGAGTACTGGCTCATAGCCTTCTGGAGGATGTCAACCAAGGTCTTGATGGTCTTGGCCTTTTCCTTTTCCTTGCCCTTCAGAACATACGGATCCATCTTGTGGTATTCGTATTCACCGAGGTAGAAGGCAGCTTCAGCCGGAACACCCGGGTCAGCATTCTTGATCTGAAGACCGTACTTGTCGTAGGCTTCGAGAGTCTTGCGGTAGTCTTCGACAGCCTTGTCTTCTTCCTTAAGTTCCATGTAGGCACGGGCAGCACCGATGTAGGCAGCAATCAGCTTTTCCTTGTCATCGTTACCGTAAGCCTTGATGAAGTTGTGGTATTCCGTAGCAGCGATATCCCACTTCTTAGCGTTACCGTAAGCCATCGGGATAGAGAATGCAGCGTCGAGAGCGTAGGAGCTCTTCGGGTAGTCGCGGACGAGGTCCTTGTTACAACGGATTGCTTCGTCAGTCATCTTGGCTTCGTCGTAGCTCAAGCAGGCGCTATAGAGGTAGCCCGGAGTACGTTCATCCTTCGGATAACGCTTGTAAGCAAGTTCGTAAGTCACAGCGGCAGACTTCTTGTCGGCGATGGTGTCGTAGACCTGAGCTGCAGAACCGATAGCCATGAAGGCCATGGAATCCTGCGGGAAGTTGTTCGTGATGAACAAGTAGGTCTGAGCAGCTTCGCGGTATTCCTGTTCGTAGTAGTTCTTGTCGTTCTTCTTCAGGTTAGCAGCCTTCTTGTGAGCGTCACCAGCACGGACGATACCCTTGATGGTGAGCGGAGACTTAGCATACTGCTTCGGGAGAATCATGAAGGTTTCTGCAGCCTTGATGTACTGCTGATCCTTTTCATAAGCGGCACCGGCTTCGAACACAGCCTTGTCAGCAATGTCGATGAGCGGGTAGCGCTTCACGAGAGCGAGGTAAGCTTCTGCACCCTTCTGGTACTGACCCTGCTTAACGGACTGTTCAGCCATCTGGAAGAGAACGTAAGCGATAGCCTTTTCGATTTCCTTGGCCATGGAGTCGTTGCGAGTTTCCTTGACCTGGGTATACTGCTTGTACAGCCATTCGAATTCGGTAAGGGATTCGTCATACTGACCAGATTCCAAGAGAGACTGGGCAAGCATACGGCTGATGAGCAAAATGTACTGATGCTTCGGGAAGTCCTGCTTCAGCTTGCGGAGCACGCCCACAGCCACCTTGAACTGCTTGGCATCGTAATGAACGATAGCGGCGTTGTATGCAAGTTCTGCAGCTTCCTTGTTCTGGCCGAACTTGGCCATGTACTTGTTAACCTGATCGAAGTAAGCCTTGGTTTCTTCAGACTTGTAAGCCTTCACAGCATCGTCGCCATACTTTTTCTTCTTGGCGTTTTCACGAGACTGGTCCATCATGAGCACGGCGTTATATGCAGCTTCTTCCTTCTTCAGGAGAGCTTCGGAGCCCATCGGGCGACGGCCGTAGCGAGTGGTATCAGTATCGACGATCCAGTTGAACATCTTGGCAGCGTTAGCAAACTGGCCCATTTCCTGGTACACGAGAGCGAGGTTGATGTGAACCTTGTATTCGTCCCAGGTCGGTTCCTTGGCGTAGCGCTTCAGGAATGCTTCGTAAGCCTTGATAGCTTCTGCATACTGCTTCTTACCGGCTTCAAGGTCACCTTCCTTGGTGAGCTTAGCAGCGCGAGCGTGGTGGTACTGCGGAATGTCGAGCATAGCGCCACGGATAGCAGTTTCAGCGTTCTTCACAGATTCCGGATACTTCTGGTTCTTCTTGTACCAAGAAGAGCTACGGTCATAGCGCTTCACCACGGTGTAGCGGTGTTGCTGAGCTTCTTCAAACTTCTGCTGGATGATGAGGATTTCAATCATCGCAATATCAGCAAGCGGAGCATCGATGTAGTCCGGGTTGATGGACATCAAGCGCTTGAAGGACTGCACGGCTTCTTCGTTACGGTCGTGGTCCTTGTTCTTCATACCGATACGGTAGTAGACAGAGTCCTTGAACGGAACCTTCTTGTCCTTCAAGAAAGCTTCAGCTTCCTGCACGCCACCACCTTCAAGGTCAGAGAAGGATGCAGCCATGAAGTCCATAGCTTCTGCGCGCAAGTCTGCAGGGTATTTACCCTTGTCAGCACCGATGATATATTCGTAGTACTTGATTGCAGCGGTTTCGTATTCTGCAATGTTGTAGTAAGATTCTGCCAAGTGGTACATGGCAAGTGCGGCTTCCTTACCCGTGAGGGATTCGAAACCGGTCACCTTCTTGTACGCCTTGATAGCGTCGCGGAACTTACGGTTCATGAAGTGGTATTCCGCAATACGGAGCCAAGCCTTCGGAACGAGACCGTTGTTCGGGAAGTCATTGACGAGCTGCATACGGAGCTTGTATGCCTTGTCGTCTTCGCCACTAGCTTCCTGCACGGCGGCAGCCTGGTAAATCACCGTCGGGGTCTTGTCTTCCTTCGGATACTTGTCGATGTATTCGAGGAAGTAGCCCAAAGACTTCTGGTGGTCAGCCTTCGGAAGCTGGTCGATGTTGGCGCACTTTGCCGGCTTGTTATCGCGGTCGGCGCACCATGCTACATCTTCTTCGTACTGGGCGTTCTTATCGAGGAAGTGCTTTTCTTCGAGCTGGAACTGGTAATGACCCAACTGCTGGAGAGCAGAGGCGCAACGCTTGTTCTGCTTGCCCTTACAGTTGTTAACCTGCTTTTCCCACTGACGAATGGCATCTTCCATGCCCTTTTCATCGAGGCCGCCGGAACGGCAAGCCTGTTCGGCCTGGTGCTTCAACACCTTGTAAGAGTTAGCGCACTGGGTCTTTTCAGAGCCCTTCGGCATAGCCTTACACTTGGCCGCCAATTTCTTGGCTTCATTGACTTTGTCTTTACAAGGATCTGACGCTGCAAAGGAGGAGCCTACAAGCGAGCAGACGATTGCACCAACAAGCAAAAATTTTTTCATTTTTCTCTTTCCACCTATTAAGATAAAAAAGGGGAAGACCTGGTTGTTTCAAGCCAGGTCTAACGTCTTCTTTGTTATTCCAATCCGCCGTCGTCGTCGCCGAGATCTAAGTCATCATCCAAGCTTTCGAGTTCCTGAGCAGCTTCGGAGTTGGCAGCACCCTGACCCATCTTGGTCTTAACAGTTGCGAGGGTGAAGCCTGCGTCATCCAAGATGCGCTTACGGTTGGATTCGAAACGGTCACTCTGAATAGCCTTCTGAGTGAATGCGGCGTAGTCTTCGATAGCGGCGTTAGCCTTGTCGAAGCTCGGCTGCAAGGCTTCGCGCTTGCTCTGCACACGGGGCGTGGGGAGCTGACGAGCGAGGTCAAGAGCCTTCACCTGAACAGAGTCAAATTCGTCCTGCATGGCGTCGAAGGCCTGACGGGCGCTGTCGCGAGCGGCAACGGTCACGACCGGCTGTTCGGTACGCTTTTCAGCCTGTTCCAAGGACTTCACTGCATTGTTGTAGTCCTTCTTGATGAAGAAGCAGTAACCCTGAACGAGGTAAGCTTCAGACACGAGGAAGGATTCAGGCATATTCTTGATAATCCACTGAGCCGGCTTGATGGCTTCATCAGGCTTGTTCACCTTGAGGAAGGACCATGCGATACCGAGCATAGCTTCGTCGTACACCGGAGAACCGGGCTGGACCTGGCCATACATCTGGGCGGCAGCCGGAATGTCGGCCTTTTCGCCAGAGAAGTAAATGTGGCCGAGCTTCACCTTGGCAGCGTCCTGCAAGTCGCGTTCAGACTGGTTGGACACCGGCTGTTCGGTAATGTCGCGGAAGCAGTTTTCAGCTTCGTCGAACTTGCCGAGACGGCTGTAAGCAATACCCATGGTATAGCGGGCGTAGAAGTAGTTGGCGTTACCCGGAAGAATGGCGGCGAGCAGGTCGACAGATTCCTGATAGAGGCCCTGTTCAAACTTGATCTGGCCGGCAACGTAGTCAGCGTCAGCCTTCACGTCGCTTTCACCGAACTTCTGAGCAATATTCTGGTACTTGGCCATAGCGTCAATGTACTTGCCTTCCTTATAGTCGATGTTCATCAACTGGAAGTGATACTTGGCGCGTTGGTCACTCTGCGGATAGCGCTTGATAGCGTCTTCGTACACAGACTTTGCAGCCTTGTGCATGCGGAGGTTTTCGAAAGACTTTGCCTTATAGAATGCGGCCTGGTCCACAAGGTGGAATGCCGGGTACTTGGTCTGAACCTTACCGAAGGCATAAGCAGCCTGGAGGAATTCACGATTCAAGTAGAGGCGCATTGCAGCACGGTAATCGTTTTCCGGTTCGATCTTCAAACGACGATAACGTTCTTCACCGATCTTTTCTTCACGAGTGTCACCGAAGCGGCTGGTGAGCTTGACAGCCCAGATGAAGCCACGGTTCTTCTTGGCGTAAAGGTCATCGTGAGACATTTCGAGGTCGAGAGCGAGGTAACGGAAGATGCTCACGTCCTTGACGTTAACCGTAGCGCCGGCAACCGGGTAACCTTCCTTCGTGAAGCGGAGGCGGACACCAAGGTGCGGAGAGAGGTAGTAGGTCAAAGTGAAGCTCATTTCCGGATTCAGACCGTCGCCACCTTCGGAGTCGGAATGGAACACGTCGATGAGAGAAAGTTCTGCCTTAGCTTCGATTACGCGGTTGAAACCACGCCAGAAGAGGGAGAAGTTCAGGTTAGACGGAATGTTGTAAGCATCGTCGCGGTCGCCACCGAAGAAGCCCGGAGCAACGAAGCCACCATCATCTTCCATGCTGACGCCCGGCTGGGCGATGTTCTGGAGGGCAACGCCCACCAAGAGGTAACCGAACTTAGAAGAGTTGAGCGGGTTCCAGCTCAAGCCCACGTCGGAACCGACAGTCACCTGCTTCACATCATCGAACTGGTTGATGTAGAGCACGGACACGTCAATACCCAAGGCGATGCAGTGCATGAGCCTGTAGGCATAACCGAGCAAGAAGGCGTATTCGCCGTAGGACTTGCCGCCGTCAATGGAAGCACCGTTTTCGAAGAACGAGAAACCGAGAGTGTGCTTGTAATCCATCGGGAAGGTCAAGCTAACGTATTCCTGGCTAGCTTCACCGCTAATAGAGCTAAAGAACGCAGCGCTGAATTCCAACTGGTCAGTTTCGGAAATTCCTGCGGGGTTCACATACATGGCAGTATTGCCACCAAATTCTGCAAACCAGTCATTCTGCTGATACTTGTGCGGAGAATAAGTGGCTTCTGCAAACAAGGAAGTGCTGGCTACCGTGAGTCCAAGGACTGCTGTTTTAATAACACTAGTACGCATCACTTACTCCTTTACTTGATATCCGTACGGATAAACTCAATACGACGGTTCTGGGCACGGCCTTCAGGGGTCTTGTTCGTGGCAACCGGTTCGGTGTCACCCTTACCGCTCGTAACGATACGGCTTTCGTTGATGCCCTTTTCCACGAGGAAGTTCTTCACGGAAGCGGCGCGGTCTGCAGAAAGCTGCATGTTCGATTCCTTTCTACCGACGTTGTCAGTGTGACCGACAATTTCGAAGGTTGCTTCGGTGAAGGTTTCCATAATGTCCACAACCTTCATGAGGGAAACGTAGGAATCCTGAGTAATCGTAGCCTTACCGGATTCGAAGTTCACGCCTTCCAACACGAAGACTTTCTTAGGCGGCTGCGGGACTTCGTCCGGGCAACCATCTTCATCCTTATAGCTGTTGAGAGTTTCTGCCTGTTCCGGGCAGAGGTCAACGCCCTTACAAATGTGAGCGAAGGTAGCAAGCATACCCTTAGCTTCAACCCACGGGTCGCAGAGACCGTCGCGGTCGTTGTCAGCATCCGGGCAGCCATCGTCGTCCTGGTAGCCGTCGAAGTCTTCAGCTTCTTCGGGGCAGTTGTCGAGGCCGGTGCAAACGCTTGCATACTTGTCGGAAACACCTTCTTCAGAAACCCACGGATCGCAGAGGCCATCGCCATCGGTATCCGGATTGCGAGTTTCTTCAACGGCTTCTTCTTCCTTCACCAGTTCAGCGGCGGTCAGACCGATGTCTGCCTTGCCCTTACCGCGCTTGAGCATCGGCGAGGTGGACTGGCAGTAGAAGTTCGGCTGAGAAAGAGAGTGGTTGATGAACTTCGGATCCAAAGAAACGTTCGTGCGGTTCACCTTGATGAACTGGTTGAACGGATAGTAGTTCTTGTAGATGTTGTTGTATTCCACCTTGGTCTGGCCGGCAGCGGGGTCGGCGAACACACCGTAGTAGTGGTTTTCCATGAAGATGTTGTTACGGGCGGTCACGTTGGTCGGGCCCTTCAAGGCGAGGCCAGAGTAACCGTTACGGAGCACGACGTTGTGTTCGATGAAGGCATCGAGGGACTTAGCACCCCAAGCGAGGATGCCGGACCAGCGGTTGCCGTACACCACGTTGTTGCGGAGATGCGGGAGCGAGATGAACGCACCGATACCCGTGGCATGGTTGTCGAGCACATAGCAGTGGTGAATGTAAGGGGCAGCGTTTTCGCAAAGGATACCTTCAAGACCGTTCTTCACAGTGAAGTGCGACATTTCGGCGCCCGAAGTACCCATGACGGTCGGACCTCTACGGCCACCATCGATGATGGTCGTGTGGGGATCCTCGCCCTTAAGTACAACACCCATGATCAGGGTGATGTTTTCGTTATAAGTTCCGCGTTTGACAAGGATGGTATCCCCGGCGTCCGCATTACCGAGAGCATCTGCAATCTTCTGATAGTCGCCAGGAACATTGATATTCTTTGCCATGGCGGTTCCAGAAAGAAGCATCGCCCCGGCCGTGATTAAGACCAGTTTCTTTAGGGTCATACTGCTACGTTTCTCCAATCATAGAACACTTTGAAATTAAAACCTATACACCCGCCAAAACGGCGAATGCAAAATTCAAGTGGGAATATACCTCTAAAAACGGCATTAGTCAAACGCTTTTCGCAAAAAATGCCTAAATAATTGAGAAAATGTCGATAAAATCGTTTCATCGAGGTATATCTAACCCGTTCAAGGTCAATCGGCGGATGCCGGTTCGGCCTTTTCCTCTTCCTTTTTCGCGCCTTGAATAGACACGCGAATCTCTTGGCAGGTCTTCTTGATGTCCTGCAAAACCTTACGGGCACGGGTTCCCGCAGACTTGTTACCGCGCTCGAACTTTTCGTACTCGCGCTTGAAGTTCTCGACTTCCAGTTCAAGATCGTTCACTAAGCTCATAAGCAAACTCCATATAAAGATATGCAGTATGGAAAATAAATTAAAGTTATTCCTAAAATTTAGCCGATTTGTAAAAAATTGTTCAAAAAACGTCAAAAAACGCATTTTTTTTCATTTTTTAACATTCTATTCACCACGAACTAACGCCCAGAGGGACTCCAAGGAGGCTTTTCCCCTGTTTCCGATATCTTCGGAGAAGTCATTTACGAACATTCGAATGTGCGCTTCCATGACATTCGGGTCATCAATTTGAGCCAATTTGTCGATAAAAGGCGTCACCAAAGTTTCGCGTTTTCGGGCAATTTCCAAACTTTTCCGAATTTCTGCCTCGACCTTGCAAATCACATTTTCGCCGAGGGAACGCTTCGCCACAGCAATACCTAATGGTATGGGAGTTCCCGTATTTTCTTCCCAGAAAGCGCCCAGATCTTGCAGCAAATAAAGGCCATCGCGTTTCCAGGTAAAGCGGTGTTCGTGTATTACAACGCCTTGTACAGCCTCCTTGGAACGCAGGGAACGGTACACCTGATCGAACAGGGCGTATTCGATTTTCTGCTCGGATTGACCCGTTTTTTTATGCCAGAACTTGAATAAAAGGGCCGCAGTCGTGTCCGCGCCGGGCAAAACGACCGGTTTTTCGGGGCAAAAAGCGCTGCCTACAGACGAAAGCAATAACGGACCGCAACCATACCCGATAGCGCCACCACAGCCAAGGCAGGCGTATTCTGCCTCGATTTTGGGGTACACCTGGGCGCTCACCTTGGCTACATCGAGTTCGCCACGACGCACCATTTCGTTGAGGGTCTGCACATCTGCAAAATGGACATCCCATTCAAAAGGTGATTTTTCGAGGCCCTGAACGAGGGCTTCATAAATATAGGTGTCGTTAGGACAGGTGGAAATTCCGAGGGAAAGGTGCATAAAGGTATGAGGTCGGGCCTATGGCCCTTTGAGGTTTGAGGTGTCAAAACTTAGATTACTTCGAGAAAAACGGCTTGGCGGAGGGCGGCGAGTGCTTCGTTAAATTTCCAAGAAGCACGATCGCGAGTGGAGGCAATATTGCTTACAGCTCGAATTTCAAAGACTGGCGTATTGTGGGCAATACAGGCCGAAATTCCTGCAGCACCTTCCATGTTTTCGATATCGGCATCGAACATTTTGGATCTCGCGTACCCCATTTCTTCGGTACCCGTACAGCAATTGACCGTGAGGCCTACGGCAGATTTCAGCTTCTGCAAATGCAACGGAGCGTGTTCAACAGCCGTTGCGCGCACAGAACTGGGGAACGGAGAAAAAGAGCCGTCTTTTTCCTGATAGCCCATATCCCCCACGCATTCCGAATCGATGCGCACGACATCAAGTACATTGATTCCACGACCGGGATAGGCTCCACAGACGCCGAGAATGAACACCGCAGAAATACGGATTCCTTGTTGTTTTGCAGAAGAAATCAGATAGGTTAAATTCGTCGCAAAGCTTACGATTCCAAGCCCCAGAACGCAAGCGTAGCCGCGGTTTCCCGAGAGTTCAATTAATTTATCTGAAGTAACATCATCGGCAGAACCGGCGTATTCCGGAAATATCGAGGCGAATTCAGCAGGGGTTGCAAACGCAAACAAATGATTCTTATTCGGGAAGTTTTTGTCTGCATCAGCCATCGCTTACTCCAGTTTTTCTACTGCATCGGCTATAGCCGTTTCAAGTTCTGCAACGCGTTCCACCTTGATATTGCAGGGGCGTTCCACCTCGCAGCGGGCAGAAGCGACAGCCGTTGCCTTCACGAGGCATTGTTCAAAATCGAGGCCCATAGTATCGGCGTATAACCAACCCGCAAAGAAGGAATCGCCAGCACCGATGCGGTTATTGACTTGGACCGTAGGCGGCAAGAGCTGCACGCCCTGGAATTTCTTTTCGACCAGGCGGAAGGCCCTGACCGGAGATTCTTCGTCGGTAACCACCAGGTTCTTGATAGGCAGCCTTTCCAGCACAGCCGTCGCCGTCATTTTCCAGAACTGCGGACTCGACATGACCTGGGGAATTCCAAGTCGAGAAAGAAGCTTGCAGTATTCCTTGAGGTTGATCTTCAGGAGTTCCACACCCTTTTCAAGCCAGGTATCCACATCTTCGATGGCATCCACGTAGATTTTCTTGCCAGCAAAGTCCAGCGCATTCAGCTGTTCGACATTGAAACCCTGCGGGAAGGTTCCACACAAGGCGACCCGTTGCGTCGAGCTCCAGTAGTCGTTAATTGTCTGAAGAAAATCTTCGTTTTCGTATTCCGTAAGGTCCGGCGAGGGCTCGATGAGTTCCGTAGATTCGCCTTCGCTTACGATAGTCGTACAAATGCGGGTAGGTTCCTTAATCCATACGGGCGCCTGCTGTATTCCGTAGCCGGAAATTTCATCGAAGATGTTTGTGCCGTGTTCCGAGCCCAAGAAATGCATCATCAGCGGCGTACCACCCAAAAGGTGCAGTACGAGACCGCAGTTGATGCCCTTGCCCGAGGCATATTCTTCGATCTTTCCGATACGGTGAACCTCGCCAGGCGTAAACTTGTCCACGTAGAACAAGCGTTGCCAAGCGGGATTGAGCCCGAGAATTAGGATTTCCTGCGACATGATCCTAGAAATTCACCTTGAAGAACTTACGCTTACCAACTTGAACAACCAGCTGGTCTGCGCCCTTGATTTCGATCTGGGACTGCGGATCGGCAAGTTTTTCGCCGGCAATCTTCACGCCGCCGTTCTGGACCATGCGACGAGCTTCGCCCTTGGAGGCGAAGGCCTTGATTTCAACGAGCAGGTCCAGGGCACCATAGGTGCCGGCCGCCACGCTGCATTCGGCAGCATCGCTCGGAATAGCATTACCGCTGTGAATTTCACGTTCCTTGGCAGCGGCGGCCTCGGCGGCTTCTGCGCCGTAGTACTGCGTCACGATATCGATAGCGAGGCGGTGCTTGGCATCGTTGGGGTTCATCTTGCCTGCGGCAATGTCGGCCATCATCTGCTTGATTTCTGCAAGCGGAATGTTGGTCAGAAGTTCGAACCAGTTTTCAACGATGCT
Organism: Fibrobacter sp. UWT2; assembly: GCF_900142545.1. NCBI lineage: Bacteria > Pseudomonadati > Fibrobacterota > Fibrobacteria > Fibrobacterales > Fibrobacteraceae > Fibrobacter > Fibrobacter sp. UWT2. The sequence goes on from NZ_FRBF01000018.1 coordinate 33,461, forward strand.
GTCGGCGAGGCTGTAAATCTTGTGGTACATCACGTCGGCCGGTTCATTGAGGCCCACGTAGTTACCGATGGACTTGGACATCTTGACCTTGCCGTCGGTACCGAGGAGAATCGGCATGAAGAGACCGATCTGCGGTTCCATGCCTTCGAAAAGCTGCAAGTCGCGACCGCGAAGCACGTTGAACTTCTGGTCGGTGCCGCCGAGTTCCACGTCGCTGTTGATGGCGACGGAATCGTAGCCTTGCATCATGGGATACATGAATTCGTGCAAGCTGATCGGCGTATTGGCTGCATAACGGTTGTGGAAGTCTTCGCGTTCAAGCATCTGGGCCACGGTAAACTGACCCATGAGTTCGGTCACCTTGCTGAACGGGAGCTTAGAGAACCATTCGCCATTGTAATGGATTTCCACCTGGTCGCGGCGAACGACCTTGAAGAACTGTTCCTGGTATTCCTTTGCGTTTTCGAGAACCTGTTCATGGCTGAGACGCGGACGAGCCTTGTTACGGCCGCTCGGGTCACCAATCTGAGCCGTGTAGTCACCCACAATGAGCACGACGGTATGACCCAGGTCCTGAAACTGGCGGAGCTTACGCATCACCACCGTATGGCCAAAGTGCACGTCCGGAGCAGTCGGGTCCACACCCATCTTCACGCGGAGAGGAACACCGGTATCGTAAGACTTCTGAAGTTTCTTTTCAAGTTCATCTTGCGGCACAACATCGATAACGCCGCGCATCAAAATATCAAGCTGTTCTTTAACAGGACGGAATTGCATTTTATTTCCTTTTGTTTTTTCCAGATAGGAAATATAGAAAGAGATTGACGTCTTTCAGTTTTAGGAGGACGTGGAAACAGTGAAAAAAAGACCCCAAATATTGACATAAGGGGCAATTAATTTATATTTGCACAACTTAATTTCCTAAAAGGAGGAATTCTACAATGAGAAAAATATTCATCGCCGTACTTGCGGTCGCTGCAATGGCTATGGCCGAATCCCATACCCACGACGGCTTTTTCTTGAACTTGGCACTGGGCTTTGGCTATCAGGGTTTTACTTACGACGCCAACAAAGCTATATTCGACATGGAAGCTAACGGCATGTCATCTGAATTTGACATCAAATTGGGTGGATGCATTGCACCTAACACCCTTTTGCACGCTACAATTCTTGGTGTCGCCAATGGTAGCGAAATCGAAGCAAAGAGAGACGGTAAAAAAATTGGCTCCACCTCGGATAGAAGCGAAAGCATGTCTATGTTTGGCATTGGCGTCACCTACTACCTGCCGCAAAACGTCTTTTTCAGCGGTTCAATCGGTTTGGCAGCATTTAACCTTCAGGACAACACGGACAGCGACAACGAAATTACAGGACAAACCGATAGCGGTCTCGGCGTCCAGCTTGCCGTCGGTAAAGAATGGTGGGTCAGCGATAACTGGGGCTTAGGCGTATCCGCCGCATTTACTTACGGAGCCGCCGAAGACAAAGATGATATGGGCGATGCAAATGCCTTCGGTGTCAACGTGATGTTCTCGGCAACGTTCAACTAAAAGATGGGGCTTAGCCCCACAAAACTATTTTCCAAAACCAGCGAGGTCTATACCGAGCTGGTTTATTTTATATGTAAGAATACGCGGGGTCGTGGAAAGACTCCGCGCCGCAGCGGCAATTTTGCCCTTGCTACTCTTGAGAGCGTCGCAGATAATGTCTTTCTCGTATGCTTCAACCATTCGCTTCAAGTTACCGGACACGGGCGTACCGCTGGTTTCGGCAGTCTGCAGCGTGGTCGGGAAATGGTGCGGATAGATGACGTCTTCATCGGTCACGAGAACAGCACGTTCAATACCGTTTTCCAGTTCACGGACATTTCCGGGCCACGGGTAACTCATGAGCATGTTGATGGTCGTACGTGCGAGACGGCGAACGTTCTTGCCCACGATACGGCAATAGTGTTCCACAAAATGGTCCGCCAAAAGTACAATGTCGGTCTTGCGGTTGCGAAGGGGCGGAACATAAATCGGGAAAATGTGCAGCTGGTAATAGAGGTCTTCGCGGAAGGTTCCCTCTTCCACCATCTGCTGCAAGCTCTTGGTGGTGGCCGCGATCACGCGAACGTTCACCTTCTTTGCAATGCGGGCGCCAATGCGTTCCACTTCGCCATGCTGCATCAACCGCAAAAGTTTCACCTGAAGGTTTGGCGAAAGTTCGCCCACTTCGTCTAGGAAGAGCGTACCGCCGTCGGCCTGTTCTACGCGGCCCGGCGTTTCTGCAATGACACCCACCAACGCGCCGCGCTCGCTACCGAAAAGTTCACGGTCCAAAACCGATTCCGGCATCGAGGCGCAATGGACGCGGACGAACGGGCCCATGTTGCGGTCGGAGCGGTAATGGATAGCTTCGGCCACAAGCCCCTTGCCCGTGCCGACTTCACCCACAATGAGTGCCGGCAGGGGGCTGCGAGAAACCTGGTCAATCTGCGCATACACGCGCTGCATTTCGCTAGAGCGCCCGATGATATTGTCCGGGTGAAAACGATCCTTGAGTTCCAAGGTCAAGCGTTCGTTTTCAGCCTTTAAAAGTTCATTTTCTTCGCGGGCTTCGCGACGGAGCTTCACGGCTGCGGCAAGCATCTGCGCGATGATTTCAAGCAGACGCAACTTTTCAGGAAGTTCATCTTCGACCGGATTCTGGACGTCAGCACTGAAAGCGCCAATCACCTGGTGTTCCATAATCACGGGCACGCAGAGGAACGCCTTGTCCTCCGTCTTGCCGCGGCCCGTACGGTCGAGGAAGTCCGGGTCCTTCGCGACCGAGGGAATGATAATCGGCTTGCCCGTTTCCACGACGCGGCCGGTAATACCCTCGCCCACCTTGTAACGGCCCTTGCGCGCCTGGCGGCTGCTCAAGCCCTCGGCAATTTCAATGGAGATTTCGCCCGTGTGGCGGTTGTACAGCGTAAGCGTCGCATGCTCCACGCCCATCGTCGATTCCACCACTTCAAGAATCGGATGTGCGACACTCTCGAAATCAAGTGTCTGATTCAGAATGGAACTGATCTTGTAGAGCAGTTCCAGTTCCTGGATTTTGGATTGCGAAGTGGGCATTATAGCGAAAAGATATGAAAAAAAAAGATGCCCGGTCGAGCCGGGCATGACAATGCGGGTCTAGATCCTTCGACTTCGAGGCTACGCCTCTCCGCTCAGGATGACGCGTTATATTACTTCAACGCTTCCTGAACCAGGGCAGAGGCGCGCTTGGCGTCGAAACGGCCCTTGACCTTCGGGGAAAGTTCCTTCATGATCTTGCCCATGTCTTTCGGGCTAGAGGCACCCGTCGCGTCCTTGATTTCTGCAATGAGGGCCTTGACTTCGTCTTCGGTCATTTCGGCAGGCATGTACTTGCGGTACAGGGCAATGATTGCTTCTTCAGCCGGAATCTTGTCCATGAAGCCACCCTTCGTGAGGATGTCGATGGCTTCCTGCTTCTGCTTGACACTGCGGGCAAGAACGTCGACGCACATTTCGTCGGTGATCGTTTCTTCGATCTGTGCCGGAGTGGCACCGCTCTTCATGGCTTCGTTCTTGATGTCGGAATGGAGGGTACGGAGCGTTCCGAGAGTTTCGGAATCGTGCGCCTTCATGGCGGCCTTGATATCATCCTTAATCTTAGTCAGCAATGCACTGCTCATGGTTTTACCCTTTGCGGACTCATCCGCGGTTATAATTCTCTAGAAACACGCAACGAGCCACCGGTCATGGACCGACGACTCATTACAAAAATCGATGCCTTGATGGCGACTGCCAATTTGACCCGGAAACCGGGAGCAAATTAGTAGAGGCGCTTACGGTTCTGGTCAGCGATTTCCTTCAAGCGCTTGCGACGAGCAGCAGTTTCGATGCGCTTCTTTTCTTCAGAAGGCTTTTCGAAGCGCTGACGCTTCTTGACATCAGAAATGATGCCATTCTTTTCGCAGGACTTGGTGAAACGCTTGAGAGCGCGTTCAAAAGGTTCGTTGGACTTAACAATTACGCCGATCACGATTATCCTTTGGTTAAATTAGAAATTCGTTTTTGGATAGCCAAATATATTTAATTGACGGAAATTCGTCAAGGGTATAATAAAAAGCCCGTTTTGCCGCCATTTTTGAATAAATTTTACAATTTAACTTGCGGATTATCATAGACTTATGTATATTTTTGTTATAAAAGACCGTCTATGTTGTCTTATTTTCTAAAAATTGGAGAATTGGATGAAAAAGTCAATCTTGTCTCTGAGTGCCATTGCCCTTGCAAGCTCCATGCTTGTGGCTTGCAATGATGAAGAAGAACTCGTCCCGAAGATGGATCCGGCAAAGCCCCCCGCAGAACAGCCGGCTGCACAGGCCGCCGAACAGCCCAAGGCCGACGAACCGGAACTCGTACCCATCCAGTCCCTTTCTGGAAACGCCGAATCCAAGGATGCGGCCGTTGAAGAACCAGCCAAGAATGCAGTTCCCGCTGCCGCAGGCAGTGTCCAGCCCCTTTCCAAGGGCGAATACGTCATTCAGGTGAGCATCCAGTCTTCCAAGAGAGCCGCCGACGGTATCGTGAAAAAGCTCGCCGAAAGCGGAATCAAGGCCTATGTCGCCGAAGTGGAAAACCCGGGTGAACTGGAAGGCACCTACTACCGCATCCGCGTCGGCTATTTCGAATCTAGCGCCAACGCCCAGGAATACGGCAAGCAAGTTCTCTCTCCGCTGAACTATGCCTGGTGGGTCGACAAGAGCAAGAACGACGACGTCGGCAACCCCGGTGGCGACGAATACTACTCCAACAACTCTTACTCTAATTCTAATACTTATAATGAACCGGCTGCAGCACCCGAGCCTGAACCGGCTCCTGCCCCGGCACCCGAACCGGCTCCCGCTCCCGCACCTGAGCCTGAACCCGCACCGGCACCCGAACCGGCTCCTGCTCCTGCACCCGCTCCGGAACCGGCACCTGCACCCGCAGCTCCGGCCGCAGACAACTTCGACGACTGGGAATAAGTCTCGAAAATACGAATATCAAAAAAAAACTCCGCTTTTGGGCGGAGTTTTTTCGTTTAGCTCAAGATGACGCAATGCCAGCCCTGAGCTTGTCGAACGGGCGTTACTTCTGCAAGTTCAGGCTTGCGTTAGCAGCGCCATAAAGGCTGATGCTGTAATCCTTGATGACGTACACCGGAATCTTGTTCAGGAGCGGACGGATGTTCGGATTGTAGTTCTTTTCGAAATACTTCATGAACAGGTTGTCGCGTTCGAGCCAGCGAAGGTCCTTCTGCACGGTACCGCCAGCCAGGTAGAAACCACCCAGCGGGAGGAACAGCGTAGCGGCGTCACTTGCAAAGCGGGCAAGCATCTTCACAAACAGGCGCATCATTTCGGCAGCGACCGGATCGGTATCGCTGGCGCGGCTGATGTACTTCGGACGATCATTCGGTTCGGTTTCTTCAATCTTCTTGAAGGCTTCGTTATCGGGAACACCGCGGGTTTCCTTCCACCATTCATACATGTTGCGAAGGCCCATGCCGGAAACGAGCGGTTCGACGCCAGGAACCATGCCGATCTTCTTTTCCATGTAATCGTGGAATTCCTGGGAATCCTTGTCGAACGGGGCAAACGTAGAGTGGCCACCTTCGGAGCAAGCCGGAATATACTTCTGACCGTCAAAGGCGAGGAAGCCGACACCCATGCCGGTACCCGGACCAATCACGGCCTTGGTGGTCTTCTGCGGAGCAGGCGTGCTACCGTCGGTATGTACGAGTTTGTGAATCTGGGCGGGATCATCCACATCGAGTGTCGGGATGCCGTAGCTAATGGCCATGAAGTCGTTGATCACGAGCGTCGGGATTCCCGTCGCAGCGCTAAGGGCATCGCCATCGACACTCCACGGAAGGTTGGTCATGACGCACTTGTTGTTTGCCACGGGGCCGGCGGCACTAATGCAAATGTGGGACGGCTTCAAGTCTGCGCGACTTTCGACTGCAATCTTGAGCGTTTCACGAATCGGGGCATCCAAGCCATCGATATCCTTGGACGGGCAATCCGTTTCAAGGATCAGTGTGAACTTGCCGTCCTTGTAGCCCACCAAGCCAAGGTTCGTGTTAGTGCCACCAATATCGCCCGCCAAAACAAGACGGTCAAATTTTGCATCAGGATTAAGCCATTTGATTTCCATAATTATTCTCCAAGATATTCAACTGCAAAGATCAGTGTAGAGCCACCAGGAATCGGGCCTGCACCGCGGGCACCGTAACCGAGTCCGGGCGGCACCACCAAGATTCTCTTTTCGCCAGGGAGCATGCCCTGCACACCCAGTTCCCAACCGCGAATCACGCGGCCGGCACCCAGCGTAAATCCAAAGACCTGTCCACGATCGCGAGAACTGTCAAACTTGTAACCGTTGGTAAGCCAACCGGTGTAATGCACCTTGGCCACATTGCCCTTCTGAGCGGGATCGCCTTCGCCCTGCTTGATAATTGCATAGCGGAGACCTTCGGGGCCGTTTTCAAATGTAAGCGTCGTGGTGTCGGGGAAGAAATCCATATTCGCGACAACGGCATCGTCCACTTCGGAAGAAATCAATTCTACTCGGAAAATCAACGTGGAATTAGAAGGAATCATGGAATAGGCGGTAGCGCCGTAACCCATGGCCGGAGACACGCGGAACCAACGCACGCCACCTTCGCGCATTCCTTCGAGACCGACTTCCCAGCCCTTGATCATCTTGCCGGCACCCATCACCACCTGAAGAGGCTTGCCGATATCCTTAGAAGAACCGAACTTGCGGCCCGAAAGGAGCCAGCCGGTGTAATGCGTCTTGAGCACGGAACCTACTACGGCAGGCTTTCCGTTACCAATTTTTTCGTCATAAACCTTGAGTCCCTTTGCCGCTTCACGCCACTTGAGTCCTTCCACACTCTTGGGGAACACATCGGGTTCCATGGGAGGATCTGCACTGACGAGTTCTACAATAAAGAACAGGTCGGAATATTCAGGAACGCCTTCGAGAGAGTTTTCACCATAGCCCATCTGGTAAGGCACATAAAGTTTGCGGACTTCACCCGGCTTCATTTCCAGCAGGCCCTTTTCCCAACCGGGAATCACAAGACCCATACCCAGCGTGAATTCAAGCGGTTCGCCGCCGGCATAAGATTCCGAGAACATTCTGAAACGGGTATCGGTCGGAAGAGGTGCGATAGAATCCACAAAGGTTTTGGGAACTGCCGAAGAATCGACTACTGCGGCAACCGTATCTACTGCAGCCGGAGTTTCTTTTTTGCTCTTGGATTTTTTCTTCTTGGACTTGTCGTTCACCAATTTCGTCGTGTCAACTTTTGTCATTCCAGCAATCTGATCGGAATTAAAGTCATTTGCAAGACGAAGAGAATCTGCAATGCGCAGGGAATCGGCGAGACGGGCTTTTTCAGCCAAGATTTTTACGCTGTCTAAATACACGTAGCTTTTGTAATGCACCCTGATAAGCTGACCTGCCCGAATTGGGTCTCCGGAGCCTTCCCTAACCGTTTCAACCTTGAAGGGAATGGCAAAACAGGCGCTACACATCAGCAATACAAGAAAAATCTTCAATTTCGACATAAAATCTCCTGTCCCACAATTTAGAAAATGCTAGTTTTTGAGAGTAACGAATAATTCCAAATGGAATAAAATATGCTATCAGTCATTATTGTCATAGCGATTATAGTCTTGTCCGTGATACTCGCCGCCATCGGTGCGTACGTGATAATCCATAGTTCCGACGAAAAGGACGAGCCGAAGCGCGTCATCGATGTCTCGGGCCAATACGCCGTTGTGGTTCGCCCCGCCCGAGAATCCCTCACCGCCGTGAAGCCTTCCGAGGCGTCCCTCCGGTCTTGGCTAGACACGCAGAATTTGCCGCCCGAAAAGAAAGAAGAACTGATTGCTCAATGGAACGCCACCATGGAAGCCACCATCCGCACCATTGACGAAGGTGACAAGAACGGCACGGCCACCTACCGCATTGAACTTGGCCCCAAGGGCAAGCAATACGTGAAATTCGTGAGCGACGAAAACTTTATTACCCGAGAACAAATCCGCAACCATGCGGAAATTCTCCCGCCTTACGTTTTAGGCTGCGACTGCAGGCTTTTGCCCAAGCAACCTTGGGAAAACCCCAGCAAGTCCGGCTGGAAAGCAGTCGTGCCTGCGCACGGCAACCACTACGATGTCCCCGACTGGAGGCAACTTGCGTAAATCTCTACTTACAGCACTTCTTTTTGCGCCCGCATTGTCTTTTGCGGCCGGTTCTGCCATTATCACGCTTGAAATGCCCGTAGGCGCACGCCAGCTGGGTATGGGCGAAGCCGGAGCAGCCCTTGCCGACGACCCGACTGCCATGTACTACAACCCGGCAGGTCTCGCCTTCGGCCCTTTGGCCGACGAATGGCGCATGAGCTATCCCGCCGATTCCAAGAACGCCCCCTTCTTCACGAGCATGGCCTCCCGTTCCAAGGATGGCTTCTTCAGCAAGAGTGAACTCTGGGCAGGAACCGCACAGGGCATTTTGAAATTTGACGGCGAACAGTGGGTCAACTACCACTCCATTACCCTGCAAGGTAACGCCAAGGTCCGCGACGCCGTAAAAGTCTATGTAGGCTCCGAACGCGGCCTGGACGAATATGTGCGCCAGGTGAAAAAGTTCAACGACATCAAGAATGCCGACGACGAAAAGCACGTGGTCGAAGTCAAGATGCCCTGGAACCTGGTGGTCAAAGACACCATCACGGCAGTCCTTTACAACAAGGGCACCGAAAAGCTCTGGGTAGGCACCCCCAAGTCCCTTTACCGTTTCGACGGTAAGGCCTGGAAGAGCTACGATGACGAACTGGGCAATCACCGCATTACCGCTCTCGAAAGCCAGGGCGCATCTGTCTGGATCGGTACCGAAGACGGTCTGTTCGTTTACCGCAACGGCCAATTCGAACAGAAAGGCAAGGTGCTCCCCAGCCAAAAGATCCGTTCCTTGGTGTGGTCCGAAAACCGCAAGGAACTTTACGTGGCAGTCGAAGGCGCCGGTATCGCCAGACTCATTCCTAAAAAGAGTGTCAACGACAAAGACCGCTGGAGCCTGTTCACCGAAGAAGACGGCATTATGGACCTGAGCCCCACATCTCTTGCCGTGGATAGTTCGGGCCACATTTGGGCAGCCCATAACGGAGGTCTTTCCCACTTCACGCTGCGCAAGTGGGAACAGGTGCAGTTTGCAGACAACAAGGTGAACGACATTTCCGTGGACCAACGTGGTGGCATCTGGATTGCAACCGACAAGGGCGTATGGCGCCACCTGCCGGACTACGCCACCGCAAGCGGCCGCAAGGCAGAACTTGAACGCGGCGCCGCCGAAGAAGAAGGTTCCACCAAGAGCGAAGACGAATGGGTCCACTACCATAGCGGCAACGGCCTCAGCACCAACAAGGTGTGGGCAGTCCTCCCCCAGGGTGGCGACGTATGGTTCAGCACCGCCAACGGCATGGAGCAGTTCAAGGACGCCGACTACCAGATTACCGCCTTCTACGAAAAGCTCTTGCCGATTTTGAATATCCCCGACCTGTATCACCTCTATGCAGGCATGACAATTCCGCTGAACGACTGGGGCACACTCGGCTTCTTCGTGAACTTCGTGAGCTTCGGCTCTACGGTCGCCTCGGGTGACGTGGACGCCGACGATCTCGTCGCCTATAACAGCTCCGAAATCGTGGGCGGATTCAGCTACGGTACGCGATTCCCCAACGACTGGGGCCTGGGCCTTTCCATCAAGTTCTTCTATTCCGACCTGAGTTCCGGCGCGGCCGCAGGCGAAGAAGAAGCAACCACCTTCGGTTACGCATTCGATATCGGCGTTCTGAAGAAGAACTTGTTTATAGACAAATTAAATTTCGCCTTGGTACTCGCCAACATCGGTCCGAGCGTCTACTATGTGGACAAGACCATCGAAGACCCGATTCCGCTGACCTGGCGTCTGGGACTTTCTTATGAAATCTTGAGCCTCGCCGATTACAAGTGGACCGTGGTCGCCGACTACAACCGCGAAGTCGTCTATGACGACGCCAAGGGCAATCCGGAACCGTTCTACATTTCGAGCTGGAAGTCCCTGATCCACCCCGAAAAGGACGGCAACAAGGTCAAGGAATCCATTATGCAGGGCGTGTTCAACCTGGGTACCGAATTCGTGTACGCCAACACTATCGCACTGCGCGCCGGTTACCTGTACGACGAAACCGGAAAGCGTAACGAAGTGGACTTGGGCTTCGGCTTCATGCTCTCCGACGTGTTGCAGTTCGACTTCGCCACCATCAAGGACGTAGGCGACAACGACGGCGTGCGCGACGGTCAGATGCGTTTCGGCATGCTGTTCAAGTTCTAAGAAACAGCTAAAGAGACAAAAGAAAAAGCCGCACACTTGTGCGGCCTTTTTTTGATTTGACTTGATTTATTTTTCAACAACAATCAATTCAGCAGCGCCACGATCCGGAAGCGGCTTGAAGATTTTCACATTAGTCTGAACCGCCGGTCCACCGAAGGCGTTCATTTCGCACACGAACAAGTAATTCGTGCCCGCAACAATCTGCGTCGAAACGGAAAGCGGTTTGAGTCCCAAATAGGCATAGTCCTTGGTCGCCTCGGCAAATACGGCAGAATCTTCTGCAGCAAGCGGACGCTGTTCCGAGAAACCGCCCATCAGCATTTCATCGGTCTTGCCCGTTTCCAAATCGGCAAAGAATCCTTCGACTTCTTTGGCGGCGACTTCGGCGCCATTCTCCGCCGTCATGCGCTTATTAGAAATACCGTAGGCAAGCGTCACGTTCGCGTTAGGTTCAAGAGTCTTGAGTTCTGCGGCAGACGCCTTGCGGCCACCGCTGCCATAAGTGCAGAAGGGCACCACCACCTTGCCACTCAAATCGTTCGAATCGAGGAAGGTGTAAATGGGCGGAGCAAAACTGCCGAACATAATCGGATAACCCAAGTACACCGTATCGTACTTGTCCAGTTCCACCTTGGCGTTTTCAAGGACCGGCCACTGCTTGGCATCGCGTTGGGCTTTCACCGCCGCAATCGTGCTATCGTAAGTTGAAGGATAAGCCGTCACAAGCTTTAATTCCACAGCATCGGCGCTCTTCGCCTTCTGGAAAATTTCGGCGAGTTTCTTGGTCGCCCCGTTCTGCGAGAAGTACACCACCACAGACTTCGAGGGAGCGGGTGCAGCAACTTCGGCCACTTCCTTTTTCACCTCGGTAGTTTCCTGCTCGTTGCAGGCAGTAAATACAAACGACGCCGCAAATGCAGACATTGCAGCCGCCGTCAACTTTAAATTGCGGAACATAGAGTTCTCCTATTTAACTTTTGGACTGTTCCGGAGCAGCCTCTTCCGGCTGCGGCGGCAACTTGGTCCTAGCACCATAAAGTCTTTCAGAAATATGCGTAAAGGCTTCCACGATATCCGGGTCAAAGTGCTTGCCCGAACCTTCGGTAATAATCGCCATCGCCTTTTCATAAGTGAAGGGCTTCTTGTAAACGCGTTCTGCAACCAGGGCATCGAACACGTCAGCCACAGCCATGATTCTTGCGGACAACGGAATCTCTTCGCCCTTGATATGCGTCGGATAGCCCGAGCCGTCCCACTTTTCGTGGTGGTAATGAGCCATATCGATCGATTCGACCATGTAGTCGGCATCAATCGTATCGCCGGCATCTTCCACCATCTTGGTCAGGATCTTCCAACCTTCGGTGGTATGACTCTTCATGATGGTAAATTCTTCATCAGTGAGCTTGCCCGGTTTGTTCAAGATCAAGTCAGACACTGCAATCTTACCGATATCATGCAACGGAGCGGCGCGTTTCAGCTTTTCAATGTAAGCATCCGTGAGCACGTCCTTGAACTTGCCTTCGGCCTTGAGCTGCAGGGCAATCGCTTCCACATATTCGGCGGTTTTCTTAATGTGGTTACCCGTGCTCTTGTCGCGGGCTTCAACCACTTCAGCGAATTCCATAATAATGATTTCCTGCATGCGTCTGATACGTTCGTTCTGTTCCTGCACACGCTGGATAAAGTTATAGGTATCGCTCGCCATCGTGTAGATAGCTTCATAAAGATGTTCGATTTCGTCTCTTGTCTGCACCCCGACTTTACCGAGGCGTTCCACGCTATCCCTGATGCTTTCGAGGTCCACCTTTTCGGTATCGAGCATGCTGGCACGAGTCGTGTTGGCGGCAATCTTCATTGCAGCAAGGGACATCTGGTTCATGGGAATCACTACACCGCGCTTCACAAGTTCAAGCACAATGCTCATGATGATAATGGACAGCCCGAAGAACAGGGAAAGCATCTTGATAAAGAAGATCGCTTCGTCGCGGATAATATTTTCCATCGAGATATCAGCCGCAATATAGGCAACCGTCTTGTTCGACGAATTGCGGATCGGTCGATATACGGTCAACAACCATCCGTACTTGTCATCCGAGATAATCGGTTCAATCTCGCCGCCGGCCAAAAGAGTCGACAAATACGGTTCAAAACTAGGATCGAATTCCACAACGTCACCCGGAGAGCCTCCCGGTTCTCCATCGGTATCCAAGTCGAACACCACATGGCAACCATCCTTACGGATCTGGTACACATACAGGTACTTGGTCTGCGGGAAACTTTCCCTAATGGAACCCAAGACCTTCCTTACGAACTCGTAGTCGTCAACTTCAAAGCCTTTGTTGATGTAATCATCAACCTTGTCGGGATTGATTGCCGTAGAGGCAGCCTTGGTCACACCATTTGCAATGCTGATGAAGTTATTGACGGAATTTTCTCGATACAGGAAGAAGCCGATCGTACAAGCGAGACCGCCCAGAAGGACTTCAGCCGCAATCACCATGTACACCACCTTGCGGAGCAAGGAGTAGCGCACCATCTTTTTCATGACATCTTGGTGATTGACTCGCAGGACCACCTTGTTCAAATGGTTCTTGATGGCACGCGGAATGAAGCGGAAAACAAACACCGCCGCGATGACGACGACGCCCTTGTCGAAGAAGTCAATAACGATATCGGCCCAAAGCTGCGAGGTAAACTTGTTCCAACCAAGGACTTCGTGGAACGCTACGGCAAACGGGGCCGAAATACCTTCGCCGAAATTGAACCCGTACAGGAAATAGGTAAAGACAGACCCGATACCGCCGCCAATCAAGGCAAACGAAAGAATTACGACAAACAGGCGCGGGATATTCTTGAAAAAGCGCTGGTGGTAAAAGAAGGTCGCAAGGGCAGCAATAAAAATACTGATTACCCCGTAGAACATGGTCACGGGGTCCGAAATACCGTTAATCGCATTCGAGGCAAAACCGACTATGACTGCGGGCAGGTTTCCGCCAAGCATTGCGGTAAGAATCGTTCCCAAGCAGTCCAAAAAAAGCGGGAGGTGCAACGCCAGCGCAATCTTTGCCGGAATGATATTCAATAACAAGCCTGCGACAATAAGCAGCAGAACGCTTTTTAAGCTGGACCCGTTTTCGAAATCAAATATTTTTTTAAGAGCCGCTTTCATTTGCCCAATACATCCTTCTTAATACTCTTAAAATAAATAAAAAAAGGACTCGTTAGAGTCCTACTTGATAATTTCCACTATCTTTTTGTTATTCGTGGCCCCTGAAACCACCGAAACATCGCGTTTATGCACATGAAAGTGCTCCGCTAGCAGTTCACAGATGGCTTCGTTAGCCGCCCCATCCACAGGAGGGGCCTTGACCTCGACTTTATAGCTCCCGTCAGGGAGCTCTGTCACGCTTTCGCGCTTGCTCCGGGCATGGACCTTGATGCTTATTCTCATAAGGAACTAGGCGAGCACATTTCCCGGGGCTGCCGGACGAGCCTTCAGTTCTTCCTGCATACGCTGGTCGTTTTCCATAGCGGTAAGCAAGTCTTCCTGGCCCTTGATGAGGGCGCGGCAACGGATAAAATAATTTGTACGCAATTGCTTGAGCTGTTCGATCTCCATGCGGAGTTCTTCGGCTTCTTTCTTGGTGGACTCCACCTCGCGGACCGCTCTGGCCTTGGCTTCGGCAACGATAATTTCAGCTTCCTTTTCGGCGGTGGCCTTGACTTCGTCAACCGTCTTCTGCATGGTGACTACGGCGTCCTGAATCGTCTTTTCGATCTGGCGGTAGTAATTCACGCGTTCTTCGGCAACCTTCAAGCGTTCGGTAAGGTCGGTCTTGTCCCTGGACATCTGTTCGAAGGCATTGGCTGCGGTATCCAGAAAAGCCTTGACTTCTTCAGGATCGATTCCACCGAAATTTTTCTTGTGGAAGTTCTGGTTTCGGATATCCAACGGTGTAAGTTCCATACTAAAACCTGCAAAAAAATTGATATTTGCCGTTTTTGGCGTCAACTGAAATATAACAACTTGCAATCAAAGACGTCAAAGTCACAAAAAAATAAGATATAAAAAGTTCAATTTGCCTTTCTAGTTTGCTCAAAATCATGTTATATTTAATTAACAGCGTTTATGATTAAGTTTCTAAAAAACTTTTGGGGGGCGCAAGGCACACTGGAACGTAAAATGTTCTGGTCGATCTTGGTGGTTGTTACCGTAGTGGCAACCTGCTCCGCTATCTTTACCATTTACGAGGGACTGAACTTCTCGGCGTCCCTCGCCAGTCTCAGTTGCGCCGTCCTCTGTTTCGTAATCGCCTTTGTCGCCGTAAAGACATCACTCTATAACCAGTGCTACCTGGTCATGTGCTGTGCGCTCAGCTGTTTTTTGATGCCCATGCTGTTCCTGTTCTGCGGCGGCATCACCAGCGGTATGCCTCTTTACTGTATTACCTCGCTTGCGCTGATCGCCTTTGCAGTCCGCGGGCGCGCGAAGAACATTTCCTTTACTATTTCCCTGTTAATCCAGGCAGCCACGATCTATATGTCCTGGAAGAATCCGGACATTCTCTATACCACCCTTGACCGCGACGGAGCTTTTCTCGACATCCTGGTCACGCACATTCTGACGGGCATCACGCTCTTTGCCGTAGGCTCCTTCTCGCTGATGGCTTATGTACAGGAACGCGAAAAAAGCGAAAGGCTGGTGGCACGACTGGACTACCTGGCCGTCAGGGATTCCCTTACGGGCCTGTACAATCGCAGGTATTTGCTCAAATTCCTCGATGAACGCGTCTGGAAGCACCGCAACGACTACTTTATCGCCATGTTTGACTTGGATAATTTTAAACAAGTTAACACCAAGTACGACCATAAGTTTGGCGACAAGGTCATTTGCGCCGTAGGCGAACTGATTCAAAAGGTCGGTGACGAAACCGCCGGCGAATGCGTCGCCCGTTACGGCTGCGAAAAATTCATCTACCTGATCAACGCCGGTTCCGAAGTAGAGGCTTACTCCAAGGTGGAATCGATTCGCAAGTCCGTTCGTCAGATTTCTCTCGACGAGCATCCGGAACTGCAGCTTACAATAAGCGGCGGATTGCTCCCTTGCAGCGCCAAGTCTGTAGCCGATATCAATCAGCTTCTTTTCCGAGTCGACGAACTCGTGGTTTCCGCCAAAAATCAAGGCAAGAACCAGATTCGCAACATGGTGGAAAACTAAGTTTTTCTATCTTTACCTCTGAAAAAAATTAAAGAGGTCCATTATGACATTCGAAGAAATGTACGCACTGGCCTGCCAGCGCAAGAAAGATATGCCCGAAGGTAAGGGTACCACGGAACTTTTCAAGAAGGGTCCGCACGGCATTGGCAAGAAGCTCGTCGAAGAAGCCGCCGAAAGCTGGATGGCCGCTCGCTTTGAAAGCCGCGACGCCCAGTGCTTGGAACTTTCCCAGGTTCTTTACTATGTGGCCGTTATGATGGCCGAAAAAGGTCTCACCCTCGAAGAAGTGTACGCTAAACTATGATTAAGGTAGCTCTCCCGAATAAGGGCATGCTCTTTGAGCCCACCCAGGAACTTTTGAAGGCTTGCGGTTACAAGGCCTCCAAGCCCTACAAGACTTTGACCCAGCTCGACACCAAGAACGGAATCGAATTCTTCTTCCTCCGTCCGAGCGACATTCCGATGTACGTGGGCCGCGGCATTATCGATGCCGGCATCACGGGTATCGACTTTAACGCCGAAGCCAAGAGCCCGGCCGTCAAGGTTCTCGACTTGCCTTATGGCGCCTCCAAGATGTGCGCCGCCGTGCCGAACGAAAGCCCGGTGCAGTCCCTTGACGAACTCAAGAATTCTACAATCGCCACCAGCTTCCCGAACATCGTGGAAGGCTTCTACAAGAAGCCGATGGACTTCGTGGTGCTCGAAGGCGCCGTCGAAATCTCGGTGAGCCTCGGTGTGGCTGACGCTATTGTTGACGTGGTCGAAACCGGTACCACGCTCAAGCAGGCAGGACTTCGCATTGTGGGCGAACCGCTCTTCCGTAGCAACGCCGCCCTCTTCTGCAACCCTCAGAAGACCGAACTCGAAGAAGTCAACACGCTCATCCGCCGTATCGAAGGCAAGCTCGTCGCCCAGTCTTACATGATGATCGAGTACGACTGCCCGGCCGAACTTCTCCAGAAGGCATGCGAACTCACGCCGGGCCTCGACGCCCCGACGGTGACTAAGCTCCACGGCCGCGAATGGTATTCCGTGAAGGCCATGGTCCCGCAAGAAGAAGCAAACTCCATCATGGACAAGCTTTGGGACGCCGGAGCACGCAGCATTCTCCTGTTCGGGATCAAGAGCGCTCGTATTTAAGACATGCAAACACTTGCCTATCTAGCACGCCAGCCTATCCTCGACCGCGAGGGTAAGATTTATGCGTATGAGCTCTTGTTCCGCGATTCGCCCGAAAGCGACATCGCGATCATTGCAAGCGACGTACTTGCCACTGCGCAAGTGCTCGAGAATGTGCTGAACAACATCGGCATCGAACGCCTGATCGGGAACAACAAGGCGTTCGTGAACTGCAGCCGCAACATGCTGCTCGACAACTTGTTCGGGCTTCTGAACCCCAAGTACTTTGTACTCGAGGTTCTCGAAGACGTCGAAGTCGACGACGCAATCGTCAAGGCCGTCCAGCGCTACAGGGCCCTGGGCTTTGAACTCGCGCTCGACGATTTCATTTTCAACGACGAATTCATCACGCGCTTCAAGCCGCTGTTTCCGTACATCAGCTACGTCAAGATGGACGTGGTCGACAACTCGCAAGAGTCCATGAACGCAGCGGCAGTCTTCTTCAAGACCATGGGCATCAAGCTTCTGGCCGAAAAGGTGGAAGACGAGGCGACCTTTAAGCGCTGCGAAGAAGCCGGCTACGACTACTTCCAAGGATTCTTCTTTGCAAAGCCCGAACTGGTGACCGGCCGTAAAATTGACGCGACCTCGGCAACACTCTTACAGTTGCTGCTCCGCATCAAGTCCCGCCCGAGCCTCGAAGACATGTGCGACAGCCTTTCCAAGCACGAAGACATCGCCCAGAACCTGCTCCGATTTGTGAACTCCGACTCGCAGACCAGGCACAGCCGCATCGATACGGTCAAGGACGCCATCGTGTGGGTGGGCATGCGCCGCATTCAGGAATGGCTTATGCTCATGCTGTACGCCCGCCCTGAGCTCGGCATGACTCCGCAAGCCTCGCCCCTGTTCCAGAACGCAAGCCACCGCGCGAAATTCATGGAAAGCCTCGCCCGCACCATCGACGAAAACAATGACGACTTCTGCGCGAAGGCCTTCATGGTCGGGCTCATCAGCCGTATGGACGCTTTGGTGCGCGCACCGCTCGAAACGATTTTGCCCGACGCGCCCACCGACGACGAGATGCAAGACGCTCTCCTCAACCGCACGGGCCGCCTCGGAACACTGCTCCGCCTCGCCGACGCCGTGGAACTGGATGACCGCGATTCCATCCAGGCCTGCCTCAAGGAAGAAGGCATCCATTTCGCCCAACTGAAACTCTGCATCAACGAATCCTACAGTTTCGCCAATGAACATTGAGCCGCAAAGTCTTGAAGCGTTAATCGGGGAATTTTCATCGCTCCCCGGAATCGGACAGAAAACTGCCCGAAGACTTGCGTATCATATTCTTTCTAAAAACGAAGGTGACGTAGAACGTTTCTCGGCGAACTTGCTGAACGCCAAGAAGAACGTCCATCCCTGCCCGCGATGCTATGCTTTTACCGACGAGGACCTGTGCCCCGTATGCAAGGCAAGGCCCGACTCCAAGTGCATTTGCGTGGTCGAAAAAAGCTCCGACATCGTTCCCTTTGAACGCTCAGGCATCTACAAGGGCACTTACTTTGTTCTGGGAGGCGTGATTTCGCCCCTGGACGGCATCGGCCCCGAACACCTGCATTTGCCTGAACTCGTGAAGCGCATCAAGGACGAAGGCATCGAAGAACTTATATTTGCATTAGGTTCTAGCCCCGAAGCCGACAGCACAGCGCTCATGCTCGACCACATGCTTGCAGGCGTAAACGTCAAGCGCACTCGCCTTGCCCGCGGCATCCCGATGGGTTCGGACCTTGAATTTGTCGACGAAGTCACCATGCTCCGCGCATTCGAAGGGAGAGTCAGCTTATGATGGAAAAAGCACCGAAAGGGACAAAGGCGAATCTTCCGCCCAAGACTGTCCACCACGGCCCTGTCGTGGTAGGCGACTACAAGATTGTATCTGCGGAATTCGTCAAGGGATCCACCAGCATCAAGCACCTTCCCGAAGAACGCTTACCGCAAATTGCCTTCCTCGGACGCTCCAACGTGGGCAAATCTTCGCTCATGAACGCCCTGATGGGTCGAAAAGACCTTGTAAAAGTGGGCAGAACCCCCGGAAAAACCCGCGAATTGAATTTTTTCAAAGTCAACGGGAAGTTTTTTCTAGTAGATTTACCTGGTGTAGGCTTTGCAAAAGTCAGCAACAGCAAACGTGACCAGATGGCAGACTTTATCCGCGAATACGTGGAAAAGTGCCAAGACCTGAAAGGACTCGTGTATTTGGTAGATGTGCGCCACGGCGGCCACGCCATCGATATCGAGACGGTCGAAGCCATTCGGGCGAGCGGTTGCCCCGTACTGATTGTTGCAAGCAAACGCGACAAGGCGAACCAGTCGGAACTTGCAAAAGGACTCCGCAGCATCAAGGAAAAATTCGGGCTTGACCAGAATCCTTTGAGCGTAAGTTCTTTGAAGAAATTTGGGCTGGGCGACTTGTGGCACCAAATTTTGGAAGCAATAGAACAAGCCGATGGGAACACAGATCGCTAGAAACAAGCAACGCTTTATTCTCTTAGCAAGGCCTTTCCACATGTTGGGCCTGTTTGTGTTGCACCGCCCTTTCGGCCAGCAAATCGCCTTGTTCTGCAGAGCAATTGCAAGTCTGTTCTCTAAAAACCGCAGCTTCAAGACAGATTCCCGCAACATCATTCTGCAAGCGTTCTTTACGGGCATTGAAATTTTCCCGACTCTTTTCGTGGTCGCCACCTTGTTTGGTACGATTACCATTGTCGAAGTGATTTCGATGATGGGCAAGATGGGCTTTGCCGACTTTGTGGGAAGCATGATTGTAGCAGTCATCATCCGTGATTTGGGGCCCATTCTTACCGCGTTCTTGATTGCAGGCCGAAGCGGATCTTCACTAACCACCTATATTGGCAGCATGGTCATTAACGACGAAGTCGACGCGCTTGCCACCATGGGTGTAAATCCGGTCCGTTTCCTGGTCATGCCGAGCTTGATTGGCGGTTGCGTCGCCATGCTCATCATGAACATATTCTTTAGCCTAAGCGCCATTTGCGGAGGCTACCTTTTAACCAAGGGCGCCATCGTTTTCGCAGGTAATATGATGAACATTCAACTTACCTGGGACTACCTCTCTACAGAAATCCTGAAAGCCCTTCAGATCTTTGACTTCACCTATATTATCATTAAACCCATTGTATCTGGAGCTATCATTACCACCAACGCCTGCTACCAGGCATTGAACATTCCCCGAGATGTTCGCCAGGTACCCAAAGCGGTGTCGCGTTCCGTGATCAAGTCCTTCCTGTACGTTGTTATTGCCGACGGCATTCTTTCGTTGTACTATTTCGTAGATTACGTGAATAACCTCAACCAGTTGATCTAATGTTTGACGAAGCCTTAAAAATGGAAGATGTCCACCTTGCCTACAGGGATCTCGCAGGAGCGATGTTCTCTAAGCCGAGGATTTTAGGGTATTTCAGACGCATTGAAACAGACCCGCAAAAAGAACTGTTCTCGAACGTGAACCTTACGGTAAAACGCGGCGAAACCATTTGCATTGGCGGACCTTCCGGTCAAGGAAAAAGTGCCCTTCTCAGAGTCATTGCAGGGCTTACACGCCCCACCCGCGGAAACATTTACTACTTCGGCGAATTCATTCCGCCCGAAAAGCTGACGGCTTTGGAAGTCGCCAAGCGCAAAGTGGGAATGGTTTTCCAAAACGGAGCCTTGATTTCTAACTTGCGCGTCCGCGACAACATCGCCTTGCCGCAGCGTTACCACAAGATGGGAACGCCCGCCGAAATCGAAGAAAAAGTCAACATGGCCATGGACTTGATGCGTGTGCGCGACGAAGCCGACTTGTTCCCCCACATGCTCAGTATGGGCATGCAGAAGCGCGTCGCCATCGCCCGAAGCTGGGCCATGGACCCGAAGCTTTTGCTGATGGACGAACCCACCGCAGGTCTTGACAACTACAACCGCCGTAACTTGCTGCCGTTGATTGACAACATGCGTACGCTGTTTAAAACGACAATCATTATCGTGACCCACGACTTGATGATTTCTAAAGAACTCGGCTGCAACATTTGCTTCTTGCATCGCAAGACCTTGACGGAGCCCAAGCCTTTCGATTACTGGCTCAACTCCGATAGCGAAATTTCTAGAGAACTGTTCCGCGACCTCCGCAACAGCGGCTAACCTTTTAAACGAGATATAGATGTTCCTTCCTTTACCTGACGACTTTCATGCCCATTTGCGCCAGGGCGATTTGATGCCCGGCTACGTCCGTGACTTGGTTCAACAATTTGGCCGCGCCATCATTATGCCGAACACCGTGCCCGCGATGACAAGCGCGAAGGCGATTGCCGATTACAAGGCGCAGATCTTGGAAGCGGCAAAGGCCGTGCGCGCGGACTTCGTTCCTCTCATGACGTTCAAGCTGAATCCGAATTATACGGAACAGGATTTGAAGGACATGATGGCCGTGGGCGTCGTAGCAGGTAAGTATTACCCCGCCGGCGTCACCACCAACAGCGCCGACGGCATCAGCGATTTCGAAGGAATCTTCCCCGTTGTCGCCATGATGGAAAAGTTAGGATTGGTACTTTGCGTACACGGCGAGGAACCGGGCGAATTCTGCCTGGACCGCGAACCCGCCTTTATCAAGCGTGTAGAAACTTTGTCTGCAAAGTTCCCAAAACTGAAAATCGTCTTTGAACACTTGAGCTCGGCGAAGTCGGTCGAGGCAGTGAAGCGACTCCCTGCAAACGTGGCCGCCACCTTTACGGTACACCACCTGATGATGACTCTCGACGATATCGTCGGGGACGCCTTACGGCCGCACCACTTTTGCAAGCCGCTGCCGAAGCGGCCTGAAGACCGTGCCGCCATCCGCGAAGCCGCCTTCAGCGGCAATCCCAAGTTCTTCCTCGGCACGGACTCTGCCCCGCACCAGCTGGGCAAAAAGGAATGTCCGTGCGGGGCAGCGGGCGTCTACAGCGCACCGGTCGCCATCCCCCTCCTGGTTCAAGAATTCGAAAGGGCTGGCCACCTCGACAAGCTCCCGAATTTTATAGCCGGCTTCGGCGCCGACTTTTACGGCCTTCCGCGCACGACAAAGCAGATTGAAGTCGTCCGCGAAAAATGGACCGTACCCGCCATCGTGAATGGCGTGGTCCCGCTCGCCGCCGGTCAGGAACTCGACTGGAAGCTCGCATAATTTTTATATTTGCGCCATGATTTCCGATTCTCGCAAATACCTGGTTGGACTTATAAGCCCGAACGTCCTGGAAGCCGCTGAAAAAGACTTGTTCCAGCCGGTGCGCCTCGACTTGGATAATTGCGACGCCATTGAAATCCGCTACGATTTCTTTGACGAATCGGAATGGGAAACCCTTTCCGAAAGGGTCCGAAACATCGTGGCAAACAAAATACAGATCGGCACCATCCGTTTAAAACGCGACGGTGGCAAGTTCCCCGACGCCCGCGCCGTAGAACGCATGGATCTGTGGAAGAAGATTCTTTCGGCAAAACAGGTTCCCGAATGGCTCGATCTGGAACGGGACTGTCTGAGTGACTTTAAGGCTTTGAACGACATGGCTTATCCCATTGGCGTGGGCCTGATTATCTCGGAGCACAACTTTGAGCGTATCCCCAGCGATATCGAACTGGAAACCTTCGCAGCCGATGTTAAGCGGGTTGGCGCTCAAGGCCTGAAAATTGCAGCCATGAGCAATTCCGACAGCGACTGCGACCGCCTCTACAAGTTCGCAAAAAAATACGGCAAGAAATTCCAGATGTTTGCCGCCTTCGGCATGGGCGAAACGGGCAGGGTCAGCCGCCTTTGGTCATTAAACGAAGGCGCCAACCTCACCTACGGTTCCATCGGCCATTCCGAGGCTCCCGGGCAAATCGAAGTCTCCATTATGCGCCGCGCCCTGGAACAAAGCGAAATTTTGCATTCCCAAATGGAAATTCTGGCCTTTTTGAACCAGTTTTAGCCTTTTTTGATATTTTTTCGTTCCAATAAGGCTTTTTTTGTCCAAACGGCGCTGATTTTTGCTAAATATCTATACTGAAAAACACAAAAGGAATTCATTATGCGTCTTTCCGAAAGGTTTGTCGACAATTGCATTCTGATCAATTCCAAGAGCACGACCAAGGAAGAAGTCCTCAACGAGCTCGTGGATACGCTCTGCAGTGCCTACAAATTGGAACATCGCAACGAAATTTTCGATGCCGTCTGGACCCGCGAACAAAGCCGTTCCACCGGTATCGGTTGCGGACTCGCTGTCCCCCACGCCAAGATTGACTGCGTGGACCGTATGTGCATGGCCGCCGCCACGATTGAAGGCGGATTGGACTTTGCTTCCTTCGACGGCGAACCGGTTTACCTGATCATCTTGATCGTAAGCCCCGGCAACACTGTCGGCCCGCACCTCAAGGCCCTCTCCTCTGTCAGCCGCCTCTTGGCCGACGGCGGTGTCCGCAAGGACCTGATCGCCTCCAAGGATCCGGCCGAATTTTTGACCATTCTGCGCGCTGCCGAGGACAAATACCTGTAATCCCCTTGACAGGAGCAAATATCTTTACTACATTTGCTCGCACCTCGGACGGTTAGCTCAGTTGGTTTAGAGCGCTGCTTTCACACGGCAGAGGTCACTGGTTCAAATCCAGTACCGTCCACTAGAAAGGCTTCCTACCTCGGAAGTCTTTTTTGTTTAGGGCCATTTTTTGTTATCTTGTCACCATTCAACGCAACTTTTTAATTCGCACGAGCATCTAAAAGGCATGATTAATACGAAGGTCCTCATTTCAGCATTCCTCACAACGGCCGCCCTTACGACGACGGCTTTTGCCGAAAGTACCTGGACGCTAGAGGACTGCCTTAAGCAAGCCAAGAAGGCTAGCCTCAAGCTAGAATCCGCAAAGCTCCGCGAACAGTCCGCCGACATTTCCATTAGGCAGGCCAAAACGGGCAACTACCCCACCGTAAGCGCAAGCATCCAGAACACGCTTTACGACCACCCCTTCGTCTACAACGAAGACCATTACCGTTTAAACCTGGGCATCTCCGGTTCCTACACCCTGTGGGACGGCGGCGCCACCAGCCTGAACGTAGAATCCAAGACGCTTACCAAAGAAGCTACTGCGCTCGCCACCCAGCAAACGGAACGCAGCGTGCAAGAAAGTGTCTTGAACGCCTATATGAGTTTATTGGCCGCCACCGAGAACCAGCGTATCGCAGACGCCTCGGTTGAACTGGCCCAGGCCGAATTCGAGCATTACAGCAAGCTCTACGAAGCAGGTTCCATTACCAAGAAGGACTTGACCCAGTCACAGTCCAACGTGCTGCAAAAGCAGACGTCGCAACTTACGGCGCAACTTTCGGTCAGCACCGCAAAGACGACACTCAGGCAGCTTCTGGAACTGGACGACAACGCCGAATTCCAAGTAGCCGCACCCGAAACCAATATCGAAAGTCCCGATTCCCTTGAACCGCTGCCGACCTTCGAACAGCTCAAGGCTGACGCGCAGAACGCCCACCCCGGACTCAAATCCGATAGTGTATCCGTTCGCGCCGCCCAGAAAAACACGCAGGTTGCAGGCAAGGGCAGTTCCATTACAGTGACCCTCGGCGCAAACTCCAGCACGGGCTTGCAGGCTTGGCAGTCCAAGGCCTACAAGGACCAGCTCAAGTACGGCTGGCAGAACTCCATCACCCTCGGGATCAACATTCCCATTATCGATGGCGGCGCCACCACAAGCAAGGTTCTGCAGGCCCAGGTCAGCGAAACCGAATCACAGGTGAGCCTCAAGGAAGATGCAAAAACTCTCGAAAACAACATCGAGAAACTTTACCTGAACGCCATGAGCGCCGACATGCAATGGAAAGCTGCGATTCTCCAGGTTCAGGCAGAATCCGAAGCCCTGGTCGTTGCCGAAGAACAGCGCAATGCAGGCGCCCTTACCTATACGGATTTCTTGACCCAGAAGAACAACCTGGAAAAGGCGCAAATTACGCTCACCAACGCAAAATACACCAGTCTTCTGTCACGCAAGCTCCTAGAACTCTACCAGGGAAAGCTGGACTAATCAAAAATAAACGGCAAGTGTTGCGCCCCTGAAACAAGGGGCGTTTCTTTTTGTACAACCTTACCTCAAACCGCCTTTTTAAGCCCCAAAGTGCCCAAAATTCAAAGTTGGCACGCCTTTTGCTATTAGGTGGGTGTAAACAAAAACAGGGTGCCAAGCCGAGG
Source organism: Fibrobacter sp. UWT2 (assembly GCF_900142545.1). Lineage (NCBI taxonomy): Bacteria > Pseudomonadati > Fibrobacterota > Fibrobacteria > Fibrobacterales > Fibrobacteraceae > Fibrobacter > Fibrobacter sp. UWT2. The sequence goes on from NZ_FRBF01000018.1 coordinate 58,483, forward strand.
CAAACCGCCAAAGATTGGACCCACATCCAAAGAGGTTAAAATTATGACACAGTTTATTCCGAGCACTTTCTACGGTATCCAGAACTTCCTTGACAACTTGAACGCCTGCAACGCCCAGAACGAATGCAGCTACACGCCCAAGGCCGACTACTATGAAGTCGACAACGGCTTTATGCTCGAAGTCGAGCTCCCGGGCGTCAAGAAGGAAGACTTGGACATCCAGGTCGAAAAGAACATCATCACCGTCAAGGCAACGCGTAACCGCAAGGAAAGCAAGTTCACTTACGAGCGCAGCTTCCGCCTGGCCGACGATATCGACACCGAAAACATCAAGGTCTCCCTCGAAAACGGCGTCTTGTCGTTCGCCTTGTCAAAAAAGCAGACAGCAGCAGCCCGTAAATTGACGATCGACTAAACCCTAAAACGGGGCCAAAAACACGAAAAACGCCCTCCAAAAGGGCGGAAATCGTGTAAAAATTTCTCTTTTTCATCATGCTCCTTCCCCAAAAAAGGCCCCGAAAGGGGTCTTTTTTGTGTAAACTTTTTGTTATGGACAGTTTGTCAATGAGCCCTTTGCCTTTTTTCGGAACAATTTATCCCGCGGAATATATTTTTAAGGGCAAAGAGGCTTAAAGAGTGTATTTGGGCCAAAAGGAGTAAGTATGGGTAAATCATTTTCAAAGCTGCTTTCCGCAGCTATGATTACCGCTTTGTGCGGTACAGCATCAGCAAACTTAACCGGAACCGTCACCTCAACGGACGGCAATGCCATTGAAGGTGCAGATGTAACGCTTCTCAAGAGAAACAAGTCTACGACCACCGATTCTCAGGGCAAGTTCTCTTTTGATCAGCTAACCAGGATGATAGAAGCCTCCCGCAGCGCAGGCAGCTTCAGTCTCACTAACGGCGTTCTGAACTTCTCTCAAAACGGAAGCTCTCCGGTGCAGGTTAAAATCTTCGACCTAGTCGGAAACCAGGTCTTTGCACAGACCTTGCAGGGTTCCGGATCTATGGACCTGAATTCCGTCATTGAATCGCAGGGTACCTACTTGGCACGCGTCAAGCTGGGTTCCGCCCAAGAAACGATCCGCTTTAACGCCCGCGGCAACTATTCGGGTTCCTTAAAGCAGGACCGCAAGGCCCTCTTCAGACTGAATAACAACATGGACACTTTGAGAATCGTCAAGGAAGGCTTTGACACTCTAAAGATGTACCTTGCAAATCTTGACACGAATTTAACCATCAAGCTTTCGGCAGTATCTTCTGGCGGACAGAATGAAGAAACCTTCGCCTTCGGCTACGCACTCGGAAACGCACCGCGTCCGAGTAAGGGTTGCGGCAAGAATTCTTCCATCAACTCGATTGGCACAGTTGAAAACGGTCAGAAGTTCCAGATCAACGTCGGCGGCAAGAATCGTATCTTCTTCCTCACCTTGCCGAAGAACTACGACAACTCCAAGCCGCACAAGGTTCTCATTGCAAACCACTGCATGGGCTCCAAGGCTGAAGACTTCGTGCACCATTCTCCGGACTATGACCATCCGACTCCGTACTATGGCCAGCAGAACCTGGACAAGAACGGCGACTACATCTTCGCCGCTCCGCAGGGTAATGACAACGGTACCTGGAACGGACAGGAAGACCACGATTTCGTCAACCAGATGATTACGACAATCCAGGACAACTACTGCGTCGACACCACCCGCGTGTTCGCAACGGGCTTCAGCTTCGGCGCCATGTTCACCAACTCTCTCGCCCAGCACATGCAGGACCGCCTCCGCGCTGTGGCTGTATACGCTACCGCCGACTACAACATTTGGCTCCCACAAAACACCGGTAAGCCGATTGCCTGGATGGGCGTGCACGGCAAGAACGACGGCGTCTGCAACTACGACCGCGCCAAGACTAGCGCTCTTCCGCGAATCCTGAAGAACAACGGTAAGGCCGGTGCAGACGGCAAGTTCACTGACGCAAGCTCCGAAAAGCCGACCGAAATTAACGGCAACACCGGACACGTCTGCTACGACTTCAAGACCGTCGACGAACGCTTCCCGGTCAAGTGGTGCAGCTGGCCGGGTGGACACCAGTGGACCGCCCACGACAACGGCAGCATGAGCGTCGGTGCCGGCTGGCAGGAAACCTGGGTGCCCGAAGAAGTCCACAAGTTCTTCGAACAGTTCTAATAAATTCCTACACACACTCCAACCTCAAGGGTTCGCCATCAACGGCGAACCCTTTTGTTATAAGACCGCTCGCGCCCAATCAACTAAGTACGTAGTTGACCCTTAAAAAGTCACTTCGCGAGCGCAGGATAAGGAGGTTCGCCGTTTTTATTCACCCCTTCCCGGCAAAGGAAGCAACAGTATAGCC